>DASPIF010000448.1:0-2653 GCA_035629255.1 Actinomycetota bacterium
TCGACGTACGCCTCGGTCAGGCGCTCCGAGGTGAGCTCGCCCGCCGCCATGCGCGCGCCGAGGTCGGCGATCGTCGCCTCCGCGAACCCGAACGCCGTCTCGGACACGGCCGCGACCGTACCGCAGACCCACGTCCGCGCCCTCGGCTACCCTCGCGCGCGATGACGCTGCTCCGGAACGCCGTGCTGTGGGCCGCGGAGAACCGCTGGCTCCGCACGCATCTTCCCCGATACCGGTTCGTCCGCGCGAGCGTCCGTCGGTTCATGCCGGGAGAGTCGCTCGACGAGGCGATGACGGCGGCTTCCGACCTCGAGGCGCAGGGCCTCGTCACGGCGTTCACCCAGCTCGGGGAGAACGTCACGACGGTGAACGAGGCGCGAGCGGTGTTCGACCACTACCTCGCGGCGTTCGACGCGATCGTCGAGCGAGGGCTGCACGCCGAGCTCTCGGTCAAGCCGACGCACCTCGGGCTCGACGTGGACCGTGCGATGGCCGCCGAGCACCTCGACGCGCTCGCGCGTCGCGCGGACGAGCGCGGCACTTGGCTCTGGCTCGACATGGAATCGAGCCGGTACGTGGAGGCGACGGTCGACCTCTACCGGGGGGTGCGGACGGCGCATCCGAACACCGGGATCTGCCTCCAGGCCTACCTTCGGCGGACGGCGGACGACATCGAGTCGCTGCTCCCGCTCGAACCGAGCGTCCGCCTCGTCAAGGGCGCGTACCGAGAGCCGGACGCCCTCCTCGTGGGGGGCCGGGCGTCGATCGACGAGTCCTACCGGTCGCTCGGCCTGCGGCTGCTCGAGCGCGGGGGTGCCGCGTCGCGCGTGGTGCTCGGGACGCACGACGTCGACCTCGCGAAGCAGGTCGAGCGCGACGCCGCCGTTCGCGGGATGGGCCGGGACGCGTTCGAGATCGAGATGCTCTACGGGATCCGCGCGACCGACCAGGTGCGGCTGGCCGCCGAGGGCTACCGGGTGCGCACGCTGATCGCGTACGGCTCGTACTGGTACCCATGGTTCATGCGGCGGATCGCGGAGCGGCCGATCCAGAACTCGCTCCTCGCGCTGCGGAACCTGGTGGCTCGATGACCGACGACACGCGTCGCGTCGAGCTGCGCCCGATCACGATGGAGGACCTCCCGCTCTACGAGGCGCTGCTGACGGATCCGCGGATGATGACCGAGCTCGGCGGACCGCTGGCGCGTGAGGGCCTCGCGGACAAGCTCCGCGGGATCGTCCGCGACGTCGAGGCCGGGACCGTGTGGTTCGACGTGATCGTCGAGGACGGCGTCGACGTCGGCACGGTCTGCGTCTGGGACCCCGACGAGGCGGACGCGTCGACCGAGATCGGGTGGATGGTCCTTCCCGAGCACCAAGGCCGGGGGCTCGCCTCGACCGCGGTGCAGGACGTCCTCCGCCGGGCGCGCTCCGAACCGCGTTGGACGCACATCGACGCCCATCCGGGGGTGACGAACGCCGCGTCGAACGCGATCTGCCGCAAGGCCGGGTTCAGCAAGCTCGGCGAGCACGACGTCGACTACGTCGGCCGGACGCTCCGATGCGCCCACTGGCGGGTCGACGTCTCGTAACGGAGCCGTCAGCCGAGGATGCGGGCGTCGCCGAAGCCGGCGTCGAGCGTCTCGGCTCGGTCGAACCGCCGGGGGTGGAACGCCTCGAGACCGGGATCCGTCTCCACGCCGAGCACGAGTTCGGCCACGTGCCTGCCGAGCGCCGGCGCGAGCTTGAACCCGTGGCCGCTCGTGCCGGCGTCGACGAACACCCCGTCCGCGATCTCGCCGATCACCGGCTGCCAGTCCGGGCTCACGTCGTAGACGCTCGCCCACCCGCCCCGCGCGGTCGCGTCCTCGAGCGCGGGAACGCGGCGGACGACGGCCGCAGCCATCCGCTCGGACTCGAGCGCGCCGACGCGCTCGTCGAGGGCGTCGGGCTCGACGGTCGGCTCCGGGTGGAGCGGGCCCATCAGGAAGAGGTCCTCGCCCTCGGGACGGAAGTAGTAGCCGTTCGGCAGGTCGCCGTGTGCGGGCGCCCGAACGTCGCCGCCCCACGCGAACGTCGCGACGATGTGCCGCTCGACGGTGAGCGGAAGATCGGCACCGACCTGCGCCGCGAGCGGCTTGGTCCACGGCCCGGCGGCGATCAGGACCCGATCCGCGATCAGCGTCTCGCCCGCCGTCGTGCCGACCGACCATCCGGCACCGTCGCGTTCGAGCGTCGTGGCTCCTTCCCCCAAGCGTGTCTCGGCGCCGAGCTCACGGGCGCGTTCGAGCAGACCCTGCGTGACGAGCACCGGATCGGCGTAGCCGGCGCCCCGCTCGAACGCCGCGACCGCGATGTCGTGCACGTCGAACTCGGGCCAGCGATCGACGACGTCGCGCGGCTCGAGGAGGTCGGTCGCGATGCCTTGCTCGTTCAGCCGCGGGACGGTCGCGCGGACGGCGGACTCGTCCTCCGCGGGATGCAGGATGAGAAGCCCGGTCTCGCGGAAGTCGGCCGGACGCCCGGTGTGCTCCTCGAAATCGCGGATCATCGCGATCGCGTCGCGCGCCACGCCCGCGAGGAACGCGTTCGTGTAGTACGAGCGACAGATCGCGCTCGAGCGACCGGTGGGTCCGCCGGCCGGCCCCCGCGGA
>DASPIF010000449.1:0-2890 GCA_035629255.1 Actinomycetota bacterium
GGCGTGAACGACGCGCCCGCGCTCGCGGCGGCGGACGTCGGCATCGCGATGGGGGCGCGGGGTGCGACGGCGTCGAGCGAGGCCGCGGACGTCGTCCTCGCCGTCGATCGGCTCGATCGTGTCGCCGAGGCCCTCCGGATCGCGCGACGTTCGCGACGGATCGCCCTCGAGAGCGTGATCGTCGGGATGTCGTTGTCGTTCGGCGGGATGTTGCTCGGTGCGTTCGGCGTGCTCCCCGTCGTGGGCGGTGCGTTACTGCAGGAGGTGATCGACGTCGTCGTGATCGTGAACGCCCTCCGAGCGCTCCGGCCCGATCGACGTTCGCGAGGACCCGCGGGACCGGCGTCAAAGGTCGGGGTGCGATTCCAGGCCGAGCATCGCGAGTTCGTGCCGCACCTCCAGCTGATCCGGACGGTCGCCGACCGGCTCGACACGTACTCCTCGTCCGAGGCGCGTGCGCAGCTCGAGCGGATCCGGTGGTTCCTCCTGGAGCGGCTCCCTCGGCACGAGGAGGAGGAGGAGGCCGCGGTGTACCCGGTCGTCGCCCAGCTCATGGGCGGGGAGGACCCGATGGGATCGATGGAGCGCGCGCACATGGAGATCGAGCACCTCGCGCGGGTGTTCGGGGCGCTCGTCGCGGACCTGCCGGACGGCGCCCCGACGGCCGAGGACCTCGTGGATCTGCGCCGCGTGCTCTACGGGTTGCACGCCGTGCTGCGGCTCCATTTCGCGCAGGAGGAAGAGGCGTACTCGTGGCTCGCGAGCGAACGCGAGCACGACGACGTCGTGGCCGTCTAGCGGCCGCTAGGCGCGGAACCGGTCCGCGACGTCCTCGCCGTCGGCGTGGTGCGTGGGGAGGAGCACGTGGAAGGCGGCGCCACCACCCTCGCGTTCGTCCACCCAGGCGCGGCCGCCGTGAAGCTCCGCGAACCGCGCGACCACGGTGAGGCCGATCCCGACCCCGGACGACGCGTCGCCCTGTCGGAACGGCTCGAAGATCTCGGTGCGCTCCTCCGTCGGGACGCCCGGTCCCTCGTCGGCGACGACGATGTGCGCTCCGTCCTCCGCCGGGCTCACGTGCACCCAGATCCTCGCATCGGGAGGGGTGTGACGCACCGCGTTCGCGAGCAGGTTCTCGACGATGCGCTCGACCTTCGCGGGATCGACCTCGACCGGTGTCTCGGCGATGTCGTAGGTGACGCTGCGTCCGGAGAGGAACCCGGACTCGTCGGCGACGCGGGCGACGAGCTCGCCCACGTCCGTCGGTTCCACGTTCGGCTCGACGATCCCGCGCGAGATCCGATCGAGGTCGAGCAGGTCGGTCACCATCCGGTCCAACTTGCGTGCGTTGGCGGCGATCCGCCCGGCCATGTCGCGGACGTCGTCGGCCTCGGGGTATTGACGCTCGAGCGTGACCGCGAGGCCGAGGATCCCGGCGAGCGGCGTGCGGAGGTCGTGCGAGACCGCCTGGAGGAACGTGTTCTTCATCTCGTCGAGCGCGCGGAGCTCGGCGGCCTGGCCACGCTCGATCTCGAGTTGGCGCTCGAGGTCCTCGGCGCGTCGGCGCTCGGTGACGTCGAGCCAGACGCCCTGCCAGTACGAGGGGAGGCCGTCCTCGTCCCGGATCAGGACGGCCTCGTCGTGCACCCATACGACGCGGCCGTCCTTGGCGATCATGCGGTACTCCTCGCCGCTGCTTCCCGAGGTCCGGTCGGCCTGGTGGGATCGTCGGAGCATCCGGTCGCGATCGTCGGGGTGCAGGATGCACGGCCACAGCGGCTCGTCGCGGGTGAACTCGGCGGGGGAGTAGCCGAGGAGGAGCTCGACCTGCGGGCTGATGTAGAGCTTGCGTTCGGTCTCGAGATCGTCGATGTACGTCACGGCGGGGGTCTGCTCGACGAGCGTCTGGTAGCGGCGCTCGATCTCGTCCCTGCGCTCCATGTCGTAGCGCCGCTCCGTCACGTCGACCATGAGTCCGCGCACGACGAGCGGCGCACCCGACACGTCCGTCACCGTGTGGCCGATGTCGCGGACCCAGACGACCGAGCCGTCCGGACGGAGGAACCGGTACTCCATGTCGTGGGTCCGCGCCTCGCCGAGCCCGGCGAGGTATCCCGCCACGGCCCGCTCGCGATCATCGGGATGGATGTGGTCGGCCCAGAAGGTCGGCGCCTGGAGGAACGCCTCAGGCGCGTAGCCGAGGAGGTCGGTGGATCGCTGACTCACGAACGTGAGGCGACCGGTCGACGCATCGGCCTCCCAGACGACCCCGTCGAGGTCGGCGACGAGGGCGCGGAGGCGCCGTAGCTCGCTTCCGGGGCTGGTCGCGCTCACGCGGAAACCACCCTGCGGGAGGGGGACATCGCGCAGATGCTATCCCCTAGCGGGCCGACGCTTCTCCATCCGCGCGTGGATCCGAGCCTGCGTCGAGGCGCCCGTCGGGCCCTCGGAGGATCAGATGCGCGTGCCCGGCACCTTCGTCGTGGATACCGAGGCCCGAAACCGAGTACCCCGCGTGTTCGAGTGAGACCGACGCCAGCGGGCCGACGTCCGCCTCGGCCACGACCTCGCGGGTGGTCCCGCGGACGCCCATCGCGCTGACCAGCCAGCGCGGCGACGCGACCGCGTCGGATGCCGACATCTCGAGCACGAGCGAACGTGCGAGCGTCATCGCGTTGATCTGTGGCTGGGCACCGCCGCCCATCGTCCCCGCGACCGCCGCGAGCTCTCCCTCGCGGGTGACGATCACCGGCATCAGCGTATGGGCGGGTCGCTTCCCGCCCGCGAGGGCGTTCGGATGGGACGGGTCCAGCACGAAGCCCGCGCCACGGTTGTGGAGCACCACACCCGTGCGCGGCTCGAGGATGCCGGAGCCGAACCCGTCGTAGAG
>DASPIF010000450.1:0-6290 GCA_035629255.1 Actinomycetota bacterium
CCTTGGCGCTTCCGGGGGCGCCCCCTGGCGCGTTGTCGGTCATCGCGCACCTCCGATCGGTGTCCGAACCACGGAGCCACCATACCCACGCGTCCGGGGGCGACCAGCCGTCGCGGGCGAGTCTGGCCGCCCGTCGACGAGACGGAACACGGCCCGGGCGTGACGGCGGACCTCGGCGGCCCCGAGCGAGCCGCCGCGGAGCTCGACGACGAACGCGGTGCTCGCCTCGTCCCGATGGTTCTGCCACGAGGTCGCCGTGCCGTGCAGCGTGTCGAGCGTGCGGAGGGGGAGCCCGACGAGGCGCGCGTACTCGCGCTGGATGCGGAGACGTCCCCTCGAGCGGACGATCATCGCGAGCGGCTGGTGGTACCAGATCGTGATGTCGGGCTCGATCCGCTCGACGAGTCGCATCGCGATCCGCGTCTCGGGCTCGGACGCCGGTCGCGGGCCCGGGTAGTACCGGCCGCGAGGCCCGGGACGCCAGCGGTACGGGAAGTTGCGGTTCAGGTCGACGCCGCGCGCGTTCTGCCGCGTGTGCGCCGCTCGTCCGTCGGGGTTGAGGTTCGGCACGACCCACAGGTCGACCCCGTGGCGCGGCTCGGCCTGCGCGAGGAGCCGCGCGATCTCGAGGCCCTCGCACTCGTCGCCGTGGATGCACCCGACGACGAGGACGGTCGGTGCGTCCGGATCGCCGCGGTGCAGCGCCACGATGGGTCGGCCCTCCCGGCTCTCGCCGAGGGCTTCGCGTTCATGGACGAGCGGCGCCGCGGCGGCGGCGAACGTCGGGGCGGTCAGCGCGAGCGCGATGACGACGGCGGGCAACGTGCGACGGGTCATCCGGCGACCCTAGCGACACGCGTGTGGGTAGGCTCGGACGGTCGAGCGACCGAAGGAGCGGACCGATGATCGGCTGGGTGGGCGACATCGAGCGCGCGACGCTCGCGAACGACACGTTCCGTACGGTGCTGTTCACCGGCTCGCACGCACAGCTCACCGTGATGCGGCTCGGTCCGGGCGAGGACATCGGCCGCGAGGCGCATCCGCACCTCGATCAGTTCCTGCGCATCGAGTCCGGAGCGGGCCGCGTCGAGTTCGGCCGGAGCGAGGAGGTCGTCGACGAGACGCACGACGTCTCCGACGACTGGGCGATCGTCGTCCCCGCCGGGATCTGGCACAACGTCGTGAACACCGGCGACGGCGAGCTGAAGCTCTACTCGCTGTACGCGCCGCCCGAGCATCCCGACGGAACCGTGCATCGCACGAAGGCCGAGGCCGACGCGGGCGAGGCCGCGCACGACGCCGACGGCTCGTAGCGCGGGCTCGTGGAGACGCTCCTGCTCGGGCTCGCGATCGCGGTGGGGGTGTGGTTGCTCGCGGTCGGCGTGCTGTTCCTCGCGGGTCGGCGCTCGGCCGCGCGGGAGCTCGCCGGGCTGATCCCGAACGTGGTGCTGCTGTTCCGAGGGCTGCTGCGCGATCCGCGCGTCCCGAAACGGACGAAGTGGCTCGTCGGGTTCGGGGTCGCGTGGCTCGTCTCGCCGATCGACCTCGTTCCCGAGTTCCTCCCGGTCGTCGGCCCGCTCGATGACGCGATCGTCGCGGCGCTGATCCTGCGTTCGGTCGTGCGGCGGACGGACCTCGAGGTCGTCGCCGAGCACTGGCGCGGCGATCCCGCGACGCTCTCGAGGCTCCTCGGCCGTCGCGACGCGTGATCGCGGTCAGCGCGTCGTGGAACGCCCCTCGATCCCGCGGTCGGCACCGTCGTCGTCGCGCAGCACGGTCACGTCCGTGAAGCCGTTCTCGCGGAGCGCGGGATCGACCGTCGCCGCCTGATCGCCACCGAGCTCCGCCAGCAGCGCGCCCCCGGGTCGGAGCCAGCGCGGCGCGAGCTCGGTCACGCGGAGCAGGAACGCGGTCCCGTGGTCACCGCCGTCGAGCGCATGGCGCGGCTCGTACGCGAGGGCGTCGCGCAGCAGCAGGTGCAGTCGGTCCGTCGGGACGTACGGCACGACGGCCGTCAGGACGTCGGCGCGACCCTTCAGCTCCTCGGGGAGCGGCGCGTCGAGATCGCCGACGTACGCGTCGACGCCGTTGCGCCGAGCGCATCCGATCGCCGCCGGGTCGATGTCGGTCGCCACGACCCGTGACGTCGGCCGATGCGAGCGCAGGACCACCGCGATCGCGCCGGTGCCGGTGCACAGGTCGATCGCCACGCCTTCGGGCGGCAGCAGCTCGACCGCTCGGAGCGCGAGCGCCTCGGTCTGCGGCCTCGGCACGTAGACACCGGGGTCCACGAGGAGATCGATCCCACAGAACCGCGTCCGGCCGACGACCCACGCGAACGGCTCGCCCGCGACGCGACGCCGGACGAGCTCGTCGAGGTCGCGCCCGTCTCGCCCCGCGATCGTGATCAGGGCAGCGGCCTCGACCTCCGGCGCGATCACCCCCGCGGTTGCCAGTGCGCGGGCGATCGCGTCGTGCATCACCCCACCGTCTCACGCCCCCACGTCCGCATCGGACGCGGCCCGCTCCGGGGTACTACGCGGGAGGTGACGACTCGGAAGTCGTCGGGCGCGCTCGGCCCGGTCCGCCGTCCCCGTCGGGTTGGGCGGGGCGAGGCCCGGCCCACCCCTCGGTGATCTGGCATCCACGTGGCCGTCCTACCGGCGCTACGGCGAAGGTTGTATCCTCGGGCCCGCCGAGCGGCGAGACCCCACACCCCACCGCAGGAGGATCTGGATGCGTCGAACCGCCCGCCTGTTCCCCGTCGTCCTCACGCTGGTGACCGTCGTGGCCTGGCTCGCCGACCCGGCGATCGCGGCGGCCGGGCGACGACCCCCCGTCATCGTCGCCGCCGGCGACATCTCGCCCGAGGGCGACGGGTACGACGACGAAACCGCGGCCGTGATCGAGGACATCGCCCCCGATGCCGTGCTGACCCTCGGTGACAACCAGTATCCGGACGGCGAGCTCGCCGACTTCCGGCGGTACTACGACGAGAACTGGGGGCGGTTCCTCGGCATGACCTATCCCTCCCCGGGGAACCACGACTGCCACGTCCCCCGCTGCGCCGGCTACTTCGAGTACTTCGGTGATCGAGCCCATGACGGGACGTATGCGTTCCGGATCGGCCGCTGGCTCCTCGTCTCGCTCAACAGCGAGGGCGACATCGACGCGCAGGACGCGTTCCTGCGCGCCCGGCTCGCCGCGAGCGACGCCCGCTGCGAGCTCGTCTACTACCACCACCCACGGTTCTCCTCGGGCCCCCACGGCAGCTCGAGTCGCACCGCGCCGTGGTGGGAGACCGCGTACGCCGCGGGCGTCGACGTGATCCTCGCGGGGCACGACCACACGTACGAACGGTTCACGCGCCTCGACCCGGACCAGAACCACGCCGGCGACGGCATCCGGTCGTTCGTGGTCGGGACGGGGGGAGCGGCGCTCTACGACTTCGGTCGTCCTGAACGGGGCTCGGTCGAGCGCATCCGTGCCTACGGCGTTCTCCGTCTGCGTCTCGAGTCCGACGGCTACGCCTGGGCGTTCAAGGGGATCGACGGCGACAAGCTCGACACGGGTGACTCGGGCTGCCGGGCGTGACGTCTGGGGCGGGCCCGTCCCCGACCGCGCCTGACTTGCGGGCATCGCCGGCGGGCAACCATGCACGCGGTCGAGGCGTTCTCCCCACCATGAGCTATCGCCCCCCCAAGAGCCGTGCCCGTCGCGCGTCAGCCGCGCTCGTCCTCGCGGCGCTCATCGTCGCACCCATCTCGGCCCAGGCCACCCCACAGGTCGTCACGGAGATCGACACTTCCTCGTGGAACCGGCCGAGCCCCGATCCGTCCGGGATCACGTACCTCCCGGGATCCGACCGGTTCCTCGTCGTCGACAGTGAGGTGGACGAGACGCCGCATTGGAGGCGCGCGAACGCGTGGTTGATCGATCGCGACGGGGTCGTCCAGCGCACGCTGAACCTGACGAGGCTGACGAGCGAGCCGGCGGACGTCGACGTCTTCGGCAGGACGGTCCTCATCAGCGACGACACGGAGGACGAGGTCCTGTTCGTGCGTCGTGGCCGCGACCGAAGGCTCGGCACCGGCGACGACATCGTGCGGAGGATCTCGACGCATGCGTGGGGAAGCACCGACCCCGAAGGGCTGGTCAGGACGCGGCGGTTCCTGTTCATCGCCGACGGGTCGGAGAGCCGCCGTGCGGCGATCTACCGGATCAACGCCGGTCGAGACGGACGGTTCGGAACCAGCGACGATCGCGTGCTCCACATCGACGCACGCGAGCTGGGGCTCGCGGACCCCGAGGGGATCACGTATGCCCGTCGGTCGCTCTACATCGTCAGTCGTCTCGGAAGGAACCGTGGCATCGTGCGGACGAGCCTGCGAGGCGAGCTGCTCGAGACGTTCGACGTGGCCGGTTCGGGACTGCGTCGCTCGGCGGGCATCGCCGTCGTCCGAGGCGCGGACGGATCCCTCGAGGCATGGGTGACCGACCGCGGCGTCGACAACGAGACCGATCCGAACGAGAACGACGGGAGGATCTTCGTGTTCGCACTAGCCGGGCCCGACGCATAGTCGTCCCGCCGCGGCCGCGGCGCGAACAGCCGATGACGTGCGGCACCGCCGCTGACGGTTCGGCGCATCGAACGTCGGCTGCCTAGTTCTCGGTCCCCTCACCGAACCACGTGGCGAGCGCGTCGCGGAGCCCCGGCTCGATGACGTCTCTCACCCAGGCCACGTATCCGTCCGGGCGGATCACCACCGCGCCGGGAGCGGCGACCACTCCCAGGACCGGAAGCTCCCACGGGCCGTCGTAGGTCGCGTCGATCACCCGGACGCGTTCGGCCCACGGTGCGATGTCGGAGCCGCCCGGCTCGCCGAGGTTGAGCAGCACGGGGCGGGCGTCGTGGAGCAGCGAGAACACGCGCACCCTGCCGTCGGCCGTGACCACGTCGAGGTCCGGCATGCGACGCCCGAGCAACGGGTGGCCGTCGCCCAGGTCGTAGTGGATGTCCAGACCGGACAGCATCCCGGCGAACCGCGTGCGCGGTTCGTCCATGCTCAGCAGTTCGGCCACGGTGTCGCGCAACGCGTCGAGGCGCGCGTCCGCGGGACGCATCAGCGCCACCTGCGCCATCGTGGTGCGCAGCACGCGGGCGGCGACCGGATGCCGCTCGGCGTGGTACGTGTCCAGCAGGCTCTCCGGCGAGATCCCGTTGACGACCTGCCCGAGCTTCCATCCCAGGTTCACCGCATCCTGCACTCCCGTGTTGAGGCCCGGTCCACCCGCAGGGGAGTGCACGTCTGCGGCGTCGCCGGCGAGCAGCACCCGTCGGTCGCGGTACGAGGCGGCCTGCCGCGTCGCGTCGGTGAACCGAGTGATCCAGGTGGGGCTGTGGACCCCGTAGTCGGTCCCGTAGACCACGATCAGCGCCTCGCTCAGGTCGCGCAGGGTCGGCTCCGTCGATGGGGCCGGCTGTCGCTCGGTCACCATGACCCCGACCGGTCCCTCCGTCGCGAAGACGATCTCGCCGTCGCGGATCTCGTACTCGGTCCTGCCGAACGAATGGGTGCCGAGCTCGTCCTGGCGGATGCCCAGCACCGGCTCCTCGGTCACCTCGACGTCGGCGAGCAGGGCGCTCATCGTCGGATCCCAGCCCGGGAACTCGATGCCCGCCGCCTTGCGGACCAAGCTGCGTCCTCCGTCGCACCCGACCAGGTACGCCGCCCGCATCGGCCCGCCCTCGGACAGATGGACGTCGACGCCGTCGTCGTCCTGCGCCAACCCCGTCACGTCGCGGCCGCGATGGATCGCCACGCCCAGCTCGTCGACCCAGCCCGCCAGGATGCGCTCGATGTGCTTCTGCCACAGTCCGAGCCCGTAGTTGTGCCGGGTGGGGAAGTCGTTGATGTCCAACCGGTTGAACGCGAAGCCCGCGACCTGGGCGATCTGCCCTTCCGCCAGGAAACGTTCGGCGATGCCGCGCTGATCGAGGACCTCGATCGTGCGCGAGTGCAGACCACCCGATCGCGAGCCGGGAAGGTCCTGGCTGGGTCGTCGCTCGACGATGGCGACGTCGACACCAGCCAGCGCCAGCTCGCCGGCCAACATGAGTCCGGTGGGGCCGCCCCCGGCAACCACCACGGAATGCCCGGTCATGGCTGAGTTCCGGCCGCAGACGACGACGTCGGCCCGTCACGTGGCACACCGATCATCGTGATCGCGAGCGTGCACGGCGCATCGGAGGTGTTGCGCCACGCGTGTCGCGTCCCGTTCTGCACGAG
>DASPIF010000451.1:0-7872 GCA_035629255.1 Actinomycetota bacterium
CTCCTCGTCGAGGATGCGTCGGGCTTCGTCGGCATCCATGGCGGGCGAGTCTAACAACGCCCCTCGTCGCGACCCGATGCGTCGCCGCAGGTCAGGCGGTGCGAACGCGAGTCACGCGCCGGGCCGGGCGGTGGCGAGCGCGATCTCGAAACGGAACGTGAGCACGCCGTCGTCGACGGAACCAGTCGCCGTGCCGCCCTGCGCCTCGGCGACCCCGCGCGTCACGTAGAGGCCGATCTTGCTGCCGGCGCCGGTGCCCGGCTCGCGCGCGTGGAACAGACGCTCGACGTCGTCGGGCGCGACCCGGGAGCCGGTGCGGCTCGCCTCGAGGACGAAGCGACCCCCCTCCTCCGTCGCGCGGACCCGCACCGGCCCGGCGTCGGTCCACCACACGAGCGACTCGACGAAGGACTCGAGCACCAGCCGGAGCCGGTCGGGATCCGTGAAGACCACCAGCGTGCCGCTCTCCCATTCGATCCCCGGGTGATCGGGATCGAGCGCGAGCGCCTCCCGGACCTGGCCGACGACCCCGCCCACGTCGGTGCGCTCGGGATACAGCTCGAGCGAACCCGCGGCCAGACGCGCAGCGTCGACGAGCTGACGCACGATCGAGTTCAACCGATCGGTGTCGTAGACGATCCCCCGCACCATCAGATCGCGCTGCTCGTCCTTCATCTGGCCCCAGCGGGTCGCGAGCGCGTGACCGAAGCCCTTCATCGCCGTGAGCGGCGAACGGATGTCGTGCGCCGCGGCGGCGATGATCGTCTCGAGGACGGCGCGACGGCCCTCGCGTTGCTGGCGTGCCCATTCGAACAGGCACACCGTCGCCGCGGCCGCGAGGTTGAGCGACTCGGCGGCGCCGGCGATCGGGACCCGCACCGTGCGATCCGCCAGCGCGGCGACGTCCTCCGGCAGTCCCCACGCCTCGTTGCCGAAGACGAACGCGACGGGGTCGGTGAGGTCGGTCTCGTAGAGATCGGACCCGCCGTCTGCGGTCATCGCGAGGATCCGCATGCCGCGGCCACGCAACGAGGCGACCGCGTCGGTGGTCTCGGCGCCTCGGACGACGGGGAGATGGAAGACCGAGCCCGCGCTCGCCCGCACCGTCTTCGGGTTGTAGACATCGACGGACGTCGACGTGAAGACCACGGCGTCGGCGCCGGCCGCGTCCGCGGATCGCAGGACCGTCCCGGCGTTGCCCGGATCGCGGACCGCGTGGAGCACGGCGACGCAGCGCGCGTCCTGGCGGATCGCCGTCACGTCGACGTCGACGTAGGCGGCGACGCCGAGCACGGGCTGCGGCGTCACCGTCGACGTCAGCTTGGCGATCAGGTCCTCGCTGACGTGGATCAGGTCCACGCCGGCCTGTCCCGCGCGGACGACGAGCGGATGGACCGGGCCGGCGTGGTACAGACGCGAGAGCGCGCTCGCGTGCAGCGCCTCTCCCACGGCCTGCGCGCCTTCGAGCAGGAAGGCACGGTCCTCGTCCCGGAACGTGCGCTTCGTGAGGCGCATCGCGGCGGCGACCTTGTCGTTGCGCGGGGACGTGATCACCGGCATCTCCCTCGAGCCGCGGCGTCGGAGCCGCTCGGATCGTAGTCCGATCGCCGGAGGGACCCGGCGAGGCGTGTTACGCGGCGAGCGCGTCCTTCGCCGTCTGCGCGATGCTCGTGAATGCGGCGGGATCCGTCACCGCGAGATCGGCGAGCACCTTCCGGTCGAGCTCGACCCCCGCCTTCGACAGACCGTGGATCAGCTGCGAGTACGAGATCCCGTTCTGTCGGGCGCCTGCTCCGATCCGGGTGATCCACAGCCGTCGGAACTGCGCCTTGCGGTCGCGACGGTCACGGTACGCGTACTGCCCCGAGTGGAGCAGCTGCTCCTTGGCGACGCGGTAGCGCCGCGACCGTGAGCCGCGGTACCCCTTCGCCTTCTCGAGGACCTCGCGCCGCTTCTTCTTCGCGTGAACCGAGTTCTTGACCCGTGCCATCGCTCGCCTACTTCCCCAGCAACCGGCGGATGTTCGTGCGTTCCGCCGTGACCTCGGACATGCCCTCGACGCGACGGCGCCGGCTGCCGCTCTTCTTCGTCAACATGTGGTTGCCCGTGGCCTTGCGGTGCAGGACCTTCCCGGTCCGCGTGATCCGGAACCGCTTCGCGGTCGCACGGTGCGTCTTCTGCTTCATCGTTCGGTCCTATCCGTCGTCAGGCATCCTGCGGTTGCGGTGTCCCGGTCGGAGCGTCGTTCCCGGCATCCTTCGCCGATGCGGCGACCGGGGCGTCGTGCTTCTTGGTCGGGGCGATGACCATCACCATGTTGCGGCCGTCCTGCTTCGGCGTCGACTCGACGACGGCGCTGTCTGCGAGATCCGAAACGAGCCGGTCCAAGATCTTGCGACCGAGCTCCGTGTGCGCCATCTCGCGCCCGCGGAACATGATCGTCACCTTGACCCGCGCGCCCGCGTTCAGGAACCGGACGACGTGCCCCTTCTTGGTGGCGTAGTCGTGCGGATCGATCTTCGGGCGGAACTTGATCTCTTTGACCTCGACCCGGGTCTGCTTCTTGCGGGCTTCCTTCTGGCGGATGTCCCGCTCGTACTTGAACTTCCCGTAGTCCATGATCCGGGCCACCGGGGGGTTCGCCTGCGGCGCCACCTCCACGAGATCCAGATCCAGGTCCTGTGCTCGCTGGAGCGCGTCCTGCGTCGACACGATCCCGATCTGCGAGCCGTCGGGTCCGACGAGCCGCACCTGCGGCGCCCGGATCCGATCGTTCATGCGCGGATCAGCCGAGACCCCGCATCACCCCTTTCGATGAGAAGGCACCGGCGTTCGCCGGTGCCCACGGAACACGCTCCCACGACCGGAAGAGTATAGGCGCAGGTCCGAGACGGTGTCGACGCTCGCAGGCGTCCCGTGGGCCTACCAATCGGGCTCGAGCGGACGGCCGTAATCATCCTCGACGCGCAGGGTGTCGTCCTCGGTCGTGTAGCCGTACGCGATCTCGAGGACCCGCCCGCGAACGTCCCCGTGGTTCGACAGCCGGTGGGTCGTCTCGGCCGAGACGATGAACTCCTCGCCGGGGGTGGTCTCGATCGTCCGGTTCCCGATCTGGACGGTCAGACCGGCGTCGAGCACGACCCACATCTCGTCGCGCATCTGGTGGTAGTGGACGCTGGTCTCCTGCCCCGGCTCGACCGTGATCACCCGCACCGAGCTCGGCTGGTTGAGCGCGTAGGTGACCACCTTGCCCCACGGCTTGTCGATGATCACGGCGTCACCCCTTCGGGAGCTGGTCGAGGACGGAGGCCGTCTCGATCGCGGCCATCGCCGCCTCCCACCCCTTGTTCCCGTGCTTGCCGCCCGCCCGATCCGTCGCCTGCTCGAGCGTCGCGGTCGCGAGGACGCCGAAGATCGTGGGCACCTCCGTGTCCTCGGCGACGCGACGGATCCCCTCCGCCGCCTGGGCGGCCACGTGCTCGAAGTGCGCGGTCTCGCCGCGGATCACGGCACCGAGACAGATCACGGCGTCGAACCCCCCCGAGGCCGCGAGCCGACGGGCGACGATCGGGAGCTCGAAGGCCCCCGGCACCCACGCGACGACGAGATCGTCCTCGGCGATGCCATGCCCCCGCAGGCACGCGAGCGCACCCTCGACGAGCTTGCCCGTCACGACCTCATTGAACCGAGCCGCGACGACCGCGAACCGGCGTCCGCGAGCCTGGAAGTCACCGACGATCTCCCTCACGGGTTCACCTCGGCCACGGACCCGCTCACGGCCGGGGCGTCCGGCTCGAGGTGCTCGAGGAGGTGCCCCATCTTCTCGCGCTTGGTCCGCAGGTACCCGATGTTGCGCGGATTCGGTGAGGTCTCGAGCGCCTCGCGATCGACGATCTTGAGTCCGTACCCCTCGAGCCCCGCGCGCTTCGACGGGTTGTTCGTGAGCAGACGCATCGTCGAGACCCCGAGGTCGACCAGGATCTGCGCCCCGATGCCGTAGTCGCGGGGGTCGGGCGAGAACCCGAGCTCGAGGTTCGCCTCGACCGTGTCGCGCCCCTGCTCCTGGAGCTGGTACGCGAGGAGCTTGTGGGTGAGGCCGATCGCGCGCCCCTCGTGGCCGCGCACGTACAGGATCACCCCACGCCCCTCCTCCGCGATGCGCTGGAAGGCGGCGTCGAGCTGCTCTCCACAGTCGCACCGCAAGGAACCGAACACATCCCCGGTCAGACATTCCGAGTGCACGCGGACGAGGAGATCGTCGCCGGCTCCGATCTCGCCGAGCGCGAGGGCGACGTGCACCCTTCCATCGACGAGGCTCTCGTACGTGAACGCCGTGAAGTCGCCGTGCGCCGTCGGGATCACGGCTTCGGCGGTCCTTCGCACCAGGTGCTCTCGGTGCCGCCGGTACGCGATCAGATCGGCGATCGAGATGATCCTGAGATCGTGCTCACGAGCCACCTCGACGAGCTCGGGCATCCGGGCCATCGAACCATCGGGATGCAGCACCTCGCAGATCACACCGGCCGGGTACAGCCCCGCGAGCCGCGCGAGGTCCACGGTCGCCTCGGTATGACCGGCGCGCCTGAGGACGCCTCCCTCCTGCGCCTTCAGCGGGAAGACGTGGCCGGGCATCCGGATGTCCCCCGGATCGAGATCGGGATCGGCGATCGCGCGAACGGTCTCGGCCCGGTCGAAGGCGCTCGTCCCCGTCGTCGTGCGGCCCTCGACGTCGATCGACACCGCGAAGGCGGTGCCGTTGCTCTCGTTGTTCTTCGCGACCATCATCGGGATACGTAGCTCATCGAGCCGCTGCTGCGTCACCGGCATGCACACGATGCCGCGCCCGTGCGTCACCATGAAGTTGATCGCCTCGGGGGTCGCGTGCTCGGCGGCCATGATGAAGTCGCCCTCGTTCTCGCGATCCGCGTCGTCGACCACGATCACGATCTTGCCGGCGCGCATGTCCTCGAGCGCCTCGTCGATCGTCGCGAACACCGAGCGGTCCATCTCCTCCTGCGTCATGCGCTCCTCCCATCGAGCAACGACTCCACGTATCGAGCGATCACGTCGACCTCCAGGTTCACCGGGTGCCCGAGCTCGGACGTCCCGAGCGTCGTCGCCTCCAACGTGTGCGGGATCAGGGCGACCGAGAAGGTGGCGTCGTCGATCGCCGCCACGGTCAGGCTGACCCCGTCGACCGTCACCGAACCCTTCTCCACGAGGTACCGCCGGAGCTCGTCCGGCGGCGTCACGGTCATCCACGCTCCACCGTCGGGGGTCCGGTCGAACCCGACGAGCTCGCCGACCCCATCGACGTGACCCTGGACGAGATGGCCCCCGAGCCGCGACATCAGCGTGACGGGTCGTTCGAGGTTCACGACGTCGCCCGCCGCCAACCGCGAGAAGCTCGTACGCCGCACCGTTTCCTCGGAGACGTCGAAGGCGAGGTGATCGGCCGAGCGCTCGACCACCGTGAGGCAGACGCCGTTCACCGCGATCGAGTCACCGATCGCGGCGCCGGCGGTCACGGCGGCGGCGCCCACCCGGAGGGATGCCGGCGAGATCGAATCGACGACGCCGCGCTCCTCAACGATCCCGGTGAACATCCGCCACCACCTTCAGGTCGTCGCCGATCCGTTCGAAGCCGTGGATCTCGACCCCGCGCGCGGCGGCGATCGCATCGGCGCCGAGACCTCCGAGGGCGCCCGGCGCCTCGACGCCACCGATCAGCTTCGGGGCGAGGTAGACGACGATCTCGTCGACCGCGCCGTTCTCGACGGCGCTCCACGCGAGCGTCGGCCCACCCTCCAGGAGCACGCCCTGCACGTCGCGCTTGCCGAGTCGCTCGACGAGGCCGGCGACCGAGATGGTCCCTGCCTCCGACGCGTCCAGGATCTCCACCTCCGCACCCGTCGCCGCCCACCGCTCGCGGATGTCGCCCGGCGCCGACGTCGACGTCGCCACGAGCGTCGGCGCCTCCGCGTCGAACACGCGAGCGGTGCTCGGCACGCGCCCTCGCCCGTCGACGATCACGCGGAGCGGAGGCTCGCCCCGGTACCCCTCGTGGCGGACCGTCAACGACGGATCGTCGGCGAGGACGGTGCCGGCGCCGACGACGACCGCATCGGCCCAGGCGCGCAGGCGGTGGACGTCCGCTCGCGCGGGTTCGCCGGTGATCCACCTCGACGAGCCGTCGCGCGCCGCGACCTTGCCGTCGAGGGACATCGCGACCTTCCACACGACGAACGGACGTCCCGTCGTCACGTGGGTGAGGTAGGCCCGGTTCTTCCGGGCCACCCGGTCCGCGAGGACCCCGTCGACGACCCGGACGCCGGCGGCACGGAGCGTCCCGTGGCCGGACCCCGACACGATCGGATTGGGATCGACGTGGCCGGTCACGACGCTCGCGACGCCGGCGGCGACGATCGCCTCCGTGCACGGCGGCGTCCGCCCGTGGTGGTTGCACGGCTCGAGGGTCGAGTACAGCGTCGCGCCGCGGGCCGCGTCCCGGGCGTGGGTGAGCGCGACGACCTCGGCGTGCGCGGTGCCGGGTCCCTCGTGCCAGCCCTCGCCGACGATCGCGCCGTCGGCGGACACCACCACGGCACCGACCATCGGGTTGGGGGACACGATGCCCCATCCCCGCTCGGCGAGCTCGAGGGCTCGCCCCATGTACGCCTCGTCGGACACGTTGCTCCGTTCCCGAGGCGGGGATGCGACAGCGGTCGAGCGCGGGCGAGCGCCCGCACCCTGCCGCCCGTCTCCTTCCATCCCGACTCTCACGGTCGGTCCCGGGATCGCACCGGGTCCACCCTCGACCGGCTGCCGAAGGGTCGCGGACTGTCACCGCCGGTGGGGATTTCCACCCCGCCCCGAAGACAGGCTCTTCCTCGGGTGAGTATAGGCGCACTGGGGGTGGGGGTCCGGGTGCCCTCCTCCGCTTGCGGCCAGGAACTCCGTCTGCGCTCCGGAGGGCACCCGGACCAAATCGCCCGCCCCGCGATCCTCACGACCTCGTCCGTAAGCCGACCTTGGTAGCCACGAGAGCGCACCCGGCCGCCGAGGTGAGCTCACCGTGCGGAGCGGCGGCGGTGCGGAGCGCACCTTCGTGTTGCTAGCGACAAGCGGAGCACCGCCCCGGTCCGTGCGCGACCGCTACTCCGACGCGCGGCGGTCGAAGGCGAACGAGGAGCGAGGGTCGCGCTTGGCGAACTGCTTCATCTCGGTCGCGACGGCCACGGCCTCGCCGTAGTGGGCGAAGCGACGGACCTGTGTCGTCGCGATCCCGACCGAGACGCCGACGAGCGGGAGGCGCTGCATCACGCCCTTGCGATCTTCGACCTCGACGTAGCCGCGCTCGACATCCTCGGGTTCGTAGAAGTCCGCGATCTGCGCGTCGAACCGCTCGACGATGCGCTTGGCGGCGTCCTCCGCGACATCGGGGGGCACCACCGCGACGAAGTCGTCGCCTCCGACGTGGCCGACGAAGCCGTCCGCGCCCGCGTACTCCGCGACGGAGTCCTGGATGATCCGGGCCGCGGCCTGGATCAACCGGTCGCCGCGGACGAACCCCTTCTGGTCGTTGTACGCCTTGAAGTTGTCGAGATCCGAGTACAGCACCGCGAACGGGCGGTCCTCGCGCACCATCCGCTCGATCTCTTCCTGGATCCGGATGTTGCCGGGCAGTCCCGTCAGCGGCGAGAGGTTGCGCATCTCCTTCGCGCGGCGGAGCGTTCCCTTGACGCGAGCCAGCAGCTCGATCGGGTCGAACGGCTTGATGATGTAGTCGTCGGCGCCGGCGGTCAGACCCAGGACCTTGTCGGTCGACAGCGCCTTGGCGGTCAGCATGATGATCGAGGTGTTGGCGGTCTG
>DASPIF010000452.1:0-3537 GCA_035629255.1 Actinomycetota bacterium
CGGTCGTCGGGCAGATCGGTCGAGGCGTACAACGCCGCGGCGACGACCTTCTCCTCGCCGAGCGGGTCGTACTCGGTGAGGGTGACGAGCTCGCGCGCCCCGACATCGACACCGTCGGTGTACTTCGCCGCGATGTCGAGCGTGTCCTCACGCGTCTCGCGCAGGTACGTGCTCCACGCGACGCCGCGGTCCTCAAGGTCGACGCGCTTGAGGAACGCGGGGATCACCTTGCGGAGTTCGACGAGCATCAGGTCGGCGTAGTCGCGCACCTCGGCGAGCGGGTGCGCCCGCATCCGCAGCAGCATCTGCTCGTAGGACTGACCCGTGGCGTAGACGCCGAGGTTTGACCGGGTGCCCGCCGGGAGCAGGACGCGGAGCGTGTCGCAGGTCTTCGCGGTGATGGTCGAGCGGTAGAGGAAGTCAGAGTCGGTCGGGGCCTTCGGGAACCTGGCGGCGAAGTGGTCGTACAGCGGTTGGAACATCCGGCCGTACGCTTCGAACGTGCGGTCGGCGAACGCCTGGTACGCCTCCTCCGCCGGTGTGCCGGCGATCTCCGGCGGGACGGTGAGGCGCCACCTTCCGCCCGGACGGTCGTCGTAGCGCATGTAGCGCGTCGACTGCTCGAGGTACGCGGCGAGCCGCCCCCACTCGATCGCCTTGGCGAGGAGCTGCGATGCCTGCTCGCACGCGAGGTGCACGCCACCGAGCTGCGCCACCGAGTCGTCGCCGTACTCGAAGAAGACGTTGTCGTAGAGCCGCTCGGCGCGTTCGGTCCCGACGTCGCTCGTCGCACCGGCCCCACCGACGTCCTCGGCGAACTCGTCGAGGAACAGGCGCCGGAGCGATTTCTGCGTCCGCGAGTACCGGGCGAACAGCGCGCCCTTCACGACCTCCGGCAGGTTGACGAGCGCGAACACGGGACCCTCGAGGTTCGTGAAGTGCGGCGCGAGTCGCGCGTGCTCCTCGTCGGTGAACGGCTCCTCGACGTACCAGAGGCTCACGTGTCGCCCGTCGCTCCCGTCGGTCCGGTCGGCTCGACCGCTTCCTCGGCCGCGAACAGAGTGACGGTCGTCCCAGGCTCCACGACCTCTCCCGGGCCGGGATCCTGTGCTGCGACCTTGTTGCCGAGCGGACAAGCCGAGTTGATCGCTACCGTCTCGTCCGAGATCACCGCGACCAGTCCCGCGCGTTCGAGCTGGTTCTGGGCCGACGCGAAGCTCCGGCATCGGACCTCCGGGACCGAGACCTCCGCGGGGCCGCTCGAGACGATGATGTCGACCGTGCTCCCCGGTTCGACCTCCTCGCCCGACGGTGGGTCGAACCCGATGACGAGCCCGATCTCGACGTCGCTCGCTTCCTCGACCTCATCGCCCGGGGCCAGACCGGCGTCGGTGAGCTGCGACTGCGCGTCCTCGAGCGTCGTCCCTGCCGCGACATCGGGGACGACGACGAGCTCCGCCTCGCCGACCACGGTCAGGACGACCTCGGAGCCCTCCTCGACCTCCTCGTCGGCCGCCGGATCCTGTTCGAGGACCGTCCCCTCCTCCTGCGTGTCGTCCTCCGGCGGCACCCGTTCGGGGGAGCCGACGGTGAAGCCCGCGTCCTCGAGGATGTCGCGGGCGTCGAAGAACTGCTCGCCGACGACGTCCGGCACGGCGACGAGTTGACCTTGGTTGCGCGGCTCCGGCTCGTCGTTCAGGAGGTTCTGCGCCAGGACCCACAGGAAGATCCCGAGGATCGTCAGGATGACGAGCACGACGATCACCGGGATCCACCACCTCGAGCGCTCCTCGACGTACGGCTCGGGTTCGAGGACGGCGGTGCGGCCGGCGGGGACGGCCTCGTGCGGCATCACCCTCGTCGCGCCGGCCGCCGGGGCGGCCGCGACGGCCGTCGGCATCAGCGGCGTCGCCTCGACCGGCAGGCCGCCGCGCACGCGCTCGAGGTCGCTGCGGAGCTCCTCGGCGGACTGGTACCGGTTGTCGGCGTTCTTGGCGAGCGCGCGCAGGATCACCGCGTCCAGATCCGGCGACACGTCGCGGTTCAGGCGCGAGGGCGGAACCGGCTGCTCGAGCACCTGCTTCGACGCGACCGCGACGGGCGAGTCGCCGATGAACGGCGGGCGGCCCGTCACCATCTCGTACAACACGCATCCGAGCGAGTAGATGTCGGTTCGCCCGTCGACCGGCTGGCCCTGCGCCTGCTCCGGCGAGAGGTAGGAGGCGGTCCCGAGGATCGCCGCGGTCTGCGCGAGCGTGTCCGCGCTCGTCGCCATCCGCGCGATACCGAAGTCGGTGACCTTCACGTCGCCGCTCGCGGTCACCATGATGTTGCCCGGCTTGATGTCGCGGTGAACGACACCTTGCGCGTGCGCGGCCTCGAGCGCTCGGCAGACGTCGATCCCGATGTCGAGCGCGCGGTCGGGCATGATCCGTCCGCCGCCGGTGAGGTAGTCGCCGAGGGTGCGTCCGTCGACGAACTCCATCACGATGAAGTGGACGTCCTCCTCGGACCCCGTGTCGAAGACCGAGACGACGTTCGGGTTCGACAGGCGCGCCGCCGCCTGGGCCTCGCGACGGAAGCGCTCGACGAAGTTCGGGTCGTCGGCGTACTGCGGTGCGAGGACCTTCACCGCGACGGTCCGGCCGAGGACGGTGTCCTCGCCGCGGTACACCTTGGCCATCCCACCACGGCCGAGCTCGTTCTCGACGCGGTACCGACCTCCGAGCATCACCGGCTGTTGCGAGATCCCGATCCCTCCGTGACGTCGCGCGACGCGGAACAGAGCCGTCGCGTCATCCGAGCGCCGCCTCGAGCACGGCCCGTGCGATCGGCGCGGCGATCTCGCCGCCCGTGGCTTCGCTGCTGCCGAGCCTACCTCCGTTGAGGACCACCACCGCGACCGCGACCCGTGGATCGTCGGCGGGCGCGAACGACGTGAACCACACGTGCGGCGGCTCACCGTCCCCGTGCTCGGCAGTGCCGGTCTTGCCCGCGACGTCCACGCCGGAGATCTGAGCCGCCGTTCCGGTCCCCGAGGCCACGACCGTCACCATCATCTGGGTGAGCGCGTCGGCGTTCGATGTCGACAGCGGCTGGGACCATTCCTCCGGTTCGAACTCCGTGATCACGCGGCCGGTCGGGTCGCGGACCTCGGTGACCAGGCGCGGGCGCATGAGAGAGCCCTCGTTCCCGATCGCCGCGGCGACCAGCGCCATCTGCAGCGGATTGGCTGCGACGTCCTGTTGACCGATCGCCGAGAGTGCCACCGCTGGCTCTCGCTGAGCGAACGTCTGGGCGTCGGGGAACACGCCGGGGACCCAGCCGATGTCGAAGGGGATCGAGTCGTCGTTCGCCTCCGCCGTGAAGCCGAACAGCCGCGCCTGCTGCGCGAGAGCCTCGGCGCCGAGCTCGAGGCCGATCTCACCGAACGTCACGTTGCACGACTCCTCGAGCGCCTGCGCCAGCGTGATCTGCGCCGCGCCACCGGCGCACACGCCGCCGCCGAAGTTCCCGAGCGTCGCGTCGGTGAGCGGG
>DASPIF010000453.1:0-4622 GCA_035629255.1 Actinomycetota bacterium
GACGTGGCGGTTCTCCTCCGGCGAGGTCGCGGAGGCGTCGCCCGCGATCATCTTCAGATCCGGTGGGAGGCGGCCGACGTCGCCACCGGGACGGCCGAAGTAGTACACGCGGACCCGGAGCGGCGTGACCGCGATCCCCTCGAGCCTCGCCGACGGCGACCACACCGCCGCGGTGTCGTCACGGTCGCGGCACGTCGTCCGCGCCCCCAGGAGCTCGTCCCGCGTCGTCAGGGCGGACGTCTCGACGTTGCCGAAGAAGTCGTGCGCGTGGGACATGCCGGGGCGCAGCGGCGCGAGGATCGGGTCGTCGTTCAGCGTGTGCGAGTACGCGCATCCCACGACGAACGAGCCGCGCGCGTCGGCACGGATCACGCCGGGGAGCGCGGTCGCGACCGCCACGAGGGCGAGCACGACGAGCGCACCGATCACGAGGGAGAGGAGCGTCCGCATCCGTGGATCCGCCGCGCGAGCAACGGTCCGACCACGTTAGCAACGGCGTCCGCCGGCGTGTGCGGCGCCGAGCGATCCCCGGACGCGGAGCGCGATCGCGGTTGGCCTCCGAGCGAGCCGGGTACGGCGCGGCCGTGGCGCTCGAGTGGACCCGCGGACAGGCGGCCGTGATCGATGTGGACGGCACGCTCGTCGACACGAACTACCACCACGTCGTCGCGTGGGACCTCGCCTTCGATCGCATCGGCACGTTCGTCGCGACGAACGTCCTGCACCGACACGTCGGGATGGGCGGCGACCAGTTCGTCGGCGCGGTCGCGGGTGACGAGCTCGAACGCGAACGGGGAGACGAGGTCCGCGCGCTGCACGACGAGATCTTCCGTGAGCGCTTCATCGACCACGTGCGGCCGTATCCCGACGCTCGTCGCTTCCTGGGACGGCTGGGGGAGCTCGGGCTGCGCGTCGTGCTCGCCTCGTCGGCGAGGCAGGACGAGATCGATCGCTACCTCGACCTGCTCGACGCGCGCGGGCTCTGCGATGCCTGGACGAGCTCCGCGGACGTCGAGAAGACCAAGCCGCATCCGGATCTGCTCGAGGCCGCGATCGAGAAGGCCGGCGCCGCGCCGGCGTTCCTGGTCGGCGACTCGATCTGGGACTGCGAGGCCGCGCAGCGGATCGGGCTGCCCACGCTCGCGCTGATGACCGGTGGGTTCGGCCGCGACGAGCTGCTCGCCGCGGGCGCCGCCGAGGTCTTCGACGGCCTCCCCGACGCGCTCGAGGGGATCGAGGCGGTCGAGGCCGTGCGCTCCTGATCCGACGTCGCCCGGCGCGTCAGATCCGGCGGAAGATCCTGACCGCGGCGATCGCGGCCGCCGCCGCGAGCATCATGCCGACGCCGACGAACGCGACGCTGATCTCGGTCACCTCGCGTCGCGTCCCGACGCGGGATCCGAGCTCGTCCCCGACCCGCAGCAGGGCGTCGTCGGTCGGCGCCGCGAAGAACCGGCCGCCGGCGCCCTCGGCGATCCCCCGGAGAAGCTCGACGTTGGGGGGCAGCGGGCGCACGTCCGTCGGCGAGGAGGGGTCGCCGATCGAGACGACGTGGACCGGCACGCCCGCCTCGCGCGCCGTGGCCGCCGCCTCGAGCGGGGGGATCTCGCTGCCGGTGTCGTTCCCGTCGGAGAGCAGGAGGATCACGGCTGGTGCGCGGCCGCCCTCGCGCCAATCGCGGCGGAGCGACGCGACCGCCTCCATCAACCCGTCGCCGAGCAACGTCCCGGTCGACGTCTCGACCGACACGAGCGCGTCGGTCACGACCTGGCGATCGAGCGTCGGTGCCGACAGGACCCGTGCGCTCTTCCCGAACGCCACGGCGCCCACCCGGAACCGCTCGGGCAGCACGTCGAGGATCCGGTCGATCGCCGAGCGCGCGGTGGCGAGCCGCGACGGAGGCATGTCGGTCGCGTTCATCGAGCGGGATGCGTCGAGCGCGAGCATCACGGTCGCGCGCTCGCGCGGGACCGAGAGCACCGCCTGCGGTCGCGCGGCGGCGACGGTCAGGGCGACGAACGTGAGGAGCAGGAGCGTGGCGGGCACGTGCCGTCGGATGCCGGGCCGCTCGGGAGCGATCACGGGGACGAGCACCGGGTTCGCGAACGCGGCCGCGGCTCGACGCCGCCGGCGTTCGGACGCGACGTAGACGAGGACGAGCAGCGGCGCCGCGAGGAGCGCGAACAGGGCGACCGGCAGAGCGAACCGCATGACCCTCCACGGTACGGGCGGCGGCGGCGAACGTTGCGTCCGGACGATGACGACTCGGCGGGCCGTTCGCCGGAACGCCGGTACGCTTCTGCGAGCACCATCGACCGTCCCCGACCGGCCCCGTGCCACCGCCGATGCCCGCGAACGATCCTCCTCGGTACCCACCTGTCGTCCCACCGTGGCTGACGCGTGCGCTCGAACGACGCGCCGCCGCGCCCAACGCGTCATCCGCAGCCCCCATCCGGCCGCCGGTGGCCGCCCCGGCGCCTCGCGACGAGGTCCAGTCCGCGCGTCGCCGACGCGGAACGGGCACCGTCCTCCTCCTGATGCTGCTCTCGGTCCTCCTGTTCCTCTCCGGCATCGGCGTCGCGGCGCTGCTCGATCGGACGTCCGACGGCGATCCCGCGCGCCGCGGTGCGCGAGCTACCGGCTCACGCGTCCCCGCGCGGGTCAGCGCCGGCACCACCGCCACGGGCGAGCCTGTGGCCGAGGTGGCGACCTCGCTGCTCCCGTCGGTCGTCCAGCTCGAGACGGATCGCGGGCTCGGCTCGGGCGTCGTCGTCCGGTCCAACGGCCTGATCCTGACCGCGGCGCACGTCGTCGCCGGCGTGTCGGATCTGACGATCGTCCGGTCGGACGGCACGCGGATCCCGGCTCGTGTCGTCGGCCTCGACGAAGCGACCGACGTCGCGGTCGTGCGCGCGAAGCGGGGGAGCTTCACGCCGGGCACGCTCGCGACCGGGACGGCGCTCGAGGTCGGGCAGCTCGCCGTCGCGATCGGGAGCCCTTTCGGGTTCGAGTCGACGGTCACGGCCGGAGTCATCAGCGCGACCGACCGCACGATCGTGATGCGGGGACGAACGATGACGATGATCCAGACCGACGCGCCGATCAATCCGGGGAACTCCGGCGGCGCGCTTGCCGATCGCGACGGCCGCGTGATCGGCATCAACGACGCGATCGTCACCACGAACGGGGCGAACGCGGGTGTCGGCTTCGCGATCCCGATCGACATCGCGGTGACGGTCGCCGACCAGCTCCTGGCGGGCCGCAAGCCCAAGATCGGCTACCTCGGCGTCGGCGGGACGCAGCCGACCGTCGGCCGCGCGGGCGCGCTCGTCACGCAGATCGAGGGCGGCTCGCCCGCCGACGACGCCGGGATCAAGCGGGGCGACCTGATCACGTCGTTCGACGGCGTCGCGATCTCGAGCTTCGTGGACCTGATCGCGCGCGTCCGCGCGACCGCGCCGGGGACGACCGTGACGCTCGAGATCGTCCGCGACGGCGTGACGATCACGCTCGACGTGGATATCGAGAAGCAGTGACGGACATCGAGGACGGGGGAGACACGTGAACGAGGACGAACGGACGCTGCGTCCCGTGGGGGACGTCCCGACCATCCACGAGCGGCTCGAGCAGGCGCTCTTCGAGGTCAAGCGGGTGATCGTCGGACAGGATGAGATGCTCGAGCGCGTGTTCGTGGCGCTGCTCGCGGGCGGCCACCTACTCCTCGAGGGCGTTCCCGGGCTCGCCAAGACGCTTACGGTCAAGACGCTCGCACGGACGCTCGGCGGCACGTTCCAGCGGATCCAATTCACCCCGGATCTCGTGCCGAGCGACCTCGTCGGCACCCGGATCTACCGGCCGGACACCGGGACGTTCGAGACCGAGCTCGGACCGGTGTTCTGCAACTTCCTGCTCGCCGACGAGATCAACCGCGCGCCCGCGAAGGTGCAGTCCGCGCTGCTCGAGGTGATGCAGGAGCAGCAGGTCACGATCGGCCCGAAGACGTACCTCGTCGACCGCCCGTTCCTGGTGATGGCGACGCAGAACCCGATCGAGTCCGAGGGCACCTACCCGCTGCCCGAGGCGCAGGTCGACCGGTTCATGATGAAGGTGCTCGTGGGCTACCCCGAGTTCCCGGAGGAGACCGAAGTCGTCCGGCGTGCGCTCGCCGATCCGCCCGAGATCCGCACGGTGCTGAGCGCCGACGACGTGCTCGCGTTCCAGGCGCGGACCCTCGACGTGTACGTCGACCGCCAGGTGACCGAGTACGCGATCGCGGTCGTCTCCGCGACGCGCGACCTCGAGCGATGGGGGCTCGGACATCTCGCTCGGTTCGTCGAGTTCGGGGCGAGCCCTCGAGGCTCGATCTACCTCGTACGCGCGGCGCAGGCGCTCGCGTTGATCCGCGGCCGGGGCTACGTCCTCCCGCGCGACATCTCCGAGCTGACGAAGGACGTCATCCGCCACCGGCTCGTGATGGCGTACGACGCGCTCGCCGAGAACGTCACCGCCGACGACGTGCTCGACGCCGTCCTGGCGGCCGTCCCGGCTCCCGAGCTCGAGCTGGCGCAGGCGACCGGGGCGTGACCGTCCGGCGCCGCCGCCGGTCCGCGCCGCGCGACGTG
>DASPIF010000454.1:0-9828 GCA_035629255.1 Actinomycetota bacterium
CGCGCATCACCCAGGTCTCGGGGTCGTCCTCGTCCTCTCGGACCTTGGAGAACCCGACGCGCTCGTACATCATCCGCGACCGGTTGTGGACGGCGACCGACAGCGAGAGCGACGGGAAGCCGTCCTCGCGCGCCTGGACCAGGAGCGCGCGGAGCAGCGTCTCGCCGATCCCCTTCCGGCGGTGCAGCGGCACGACCGCGATCCCGAGCTCGGGCGTCTTCTCGTCGACGTAGCCGAAGCCCGGCTCGTCCTCGGTGAACAACCGGTACCAGGCCGCGCCGACGGGCTCGCCGTCGAGCTCGGCGATCACGCCGGCGTCCCCGTGACGGCCCCAGTCGCGGACGTAGCGCTCGAGCCGCGGCGACGAGAGCGCCTGGAGCGTCTGCTCGCGCGGCCAGTCCGGGTTCCAGGCCGCGGCCTCGTACATCATCTTCCGAAGGAACTCGACGTCGTCGGGGCCGGCCGGCCGGATGTTCATGGCGCCTCCGGTGGATGGGCGTCGAACGGTACCGCATCGCCCGACAGCCGCGAGCGCGCACGTGCTCCGTGCGCCATCCTTCGCAGATGCCGGGTCGATTCCGGGTCATCGCGTCCGGCCTGCGCGATCCCGCCTGCGACGCACCGAGACCCGTCACGGGCCACCCACAGACACCAGGCTGCCCATGCGCTCGTGGACCGTCGGACGCACGAGAGCGGCCCATCGCATGGCTGAGGTGGAGGCTCCATCACCCCGCACCGGGGAGGTCGCGATCGCTGGACGAACGCACGGCTCGACGCGCCCGTAGCATCCTTCGCCGATGCCTGCTCGCGTCCGCTTCCTCGGCTCGGTCGCGCGCAACCGCGCGTTGCGACGGATGGCGCTGGCCTATCTCGCGTTCACGATGGCCGAGTACGCACAGTGGATCGCCATCTTGGTCTTTGCGTACGCCCGAGGCGGACCGCGCGCGATGGCGACGATCTCGATCGTCCAGCTCGTCCCGGCTGCGGTCGTGGCGCCGATCGCCGCGTACGCCGGAGACCGGTTCCGCCGGGATCGAGTGCTCTCCCTGCAGTACATCGTCCAGGCGGTCACGCTCGGACTGACCGGCGTCGCCCTCCTCGGCGATGCGCCGCTCGCGGTGATCTATCTCGCAGCCGCGGCATCCGCCGCGAGCTTGACGTTCACACGACCGACCCACTCGGCCCTCCTGCCGGGCGTGACCGACCGCCCACAGGACCTCACCGCGGCGAACGTCGCGACCGGGCTCGCGGAAGGTCTCGGGATCATGCTCGGACCCGCCGCCGCAGGGATCCTGCTCGGTGTCGGCGGATCCGGCGTCGTCTTCGTCACGTTCGCGGGGACCTCGGTCATCGCCGCGATCCTGGTCTCACGCCTCCCCGTGGATGCGGACCGCGTCACGCCGCGCGCGGCCACCGCCGGGTCGACCGTATGGCGTCAGGCGATCGCGGGCTTCTCGGCGCTCAGGGGCGAGGGCGACGTGCGAACGATCATCGCGCTGCTGGGGAGCGCCATCCTTGTGGGCGGCGCGCTCGACGTGCTGTTCGTCGCGGCGGCGATCGACCTCTTGCATCTGGGCGAGAGCGGGGCCGGGTTCCTGAGCGCGGCGTTCGGCGCCGGTGCGGTGGTCGGCGCGGGCATCACGGTCGCGCTCGTTGGCCGCCGTAGGCTGACGCCGCCCCTGGCGGGGGGCGCGGGGGTGTTCGGGCTGCCGGTCGCCATCCTCGCCGCGATCCCCACCGCGGTCGCGGCGCCGGTTCTGTTCGCCCTCGGCGGCGCCGGGCGTCGCGTCGCCGACGTCGCGGGCCGTACGTTGCTGCAGCGGGTGGCGCCGGACCACACGCTCACGCGGGTCTTCGGCGTGCTCGAGGGGATCGGCATGCTCGCGCTCGCGATCGGCTCCGTCGCAGCGAGCGGTCTCGTCGAGGCGTTCGGCATCCGAGCCACGCTCGTCGCGACCGGCGCCTTCGTCCCGCTCGTCGTGCTGCTCTTGGCGCGGCGGCTTCTCGCGATCGACCGCGACGCCGCGGCACCGGATCCGGTTGCGCTCGACCTGATCCGCGGGCTCGACCTGTTCGCGCCACTGCCACCCGAGGCGATCGAGCGCGTGCTCCGCAGCCTCGAGCGCATAGACGTCGCATCAGGGACGACCGTGATCCGAGAGGGTGACGTCGGTGACCGCTTCTACGTGATCGCCGATGGTGACGCGGACGTGACCATCGGCGGGCGATCCGTGGCGTCGCTCGGTCGCGGCGAGGCCTTCGGTGAGATCGCGCTCCTCCGCGACGTTCCCCGCGTGGCGTCCGTCACGGCCTCTACCTCGATGTCGCTGCTCGCGCTCGACCGCGAACCGTTCCTCGCGGCGGTCACCGGGCATCCGCAGAGCCTTCGAGCGGCCGACGCGCTCGCGGCGCACCGGCTGTCGGGGAGGACGACCACGACGGACGGAGCGAGCTGATCCTCAGAGCTCGATCTCCGGCGCGACCTCCTGAAGTCCCGCGATCGAGACGTCGAGGAACTCGTCGAGCTCGAGCCCGATCCCGTCGGTGACGCCGAGGACCTCGTCGCGATTCACGCCCGGGGCGAACGCCTTGTCCTTGAGCTTCTTCTTCACGCTCGAGACCTTCATCCCGGCGCTCCGCTCCGGCCGGACGAGCGCCGCCGCGACGAGCAGCCCCGCGACGGCGTCGGCGTGGACGATCGCCCTCGACATCAGGTCCGTCCGGTACTCCTCGTACGCGTGCGCGAGCACGCCGTTGATCACCCGCTCGTCCACCCCCGCCTCGCGCAACCAGGCTTCCGCGAGGCGCGCGTGGTTCACCAGGTCCTCGCCGCCGCCCGTGTGATCCTGGTCAAGATCGTGGAACAGGCCGGTGAGCCCCCAAAGAGCCTCGTCCTCAGCGAACCGACGCGCCAGCGACCGCATCACGCCCTCGACCGAGATCAGGTGGCGGACGGTGGTCTCCTTCAGGCAGCGCTCGCGCGCGAAGGCGTGCGCGGTCTCGCGGTCCATCACCGAGCCTCTTCCGTAGAGCGCAGGTGGATCGGGACGCTCGTCACCACGACGTTCGGCTCGAACAGCAGCAGCCGCTTGAGGTACAGCCCGGTCTGGTTGTGGAAGGCGTTCTGCCACCAGCGGTCGACCACGAACTCTGGCATCACCACCGTCACGACCGTGTTCGGCCGTTCGGTGTGCTTGCGGATCTCCTGGAGGAGCGGGATCGAGATCTCGCGGAACGAGTCCTCGATCAGCGACAGTGGGATCGGCATCCGGTAGGCGGACCAGGACTCGATCAGCGGCTGGACTTCCTCCGGGTCGCCGGAGAACGCGACAGCCTCGACGAGCGTCGCGTGGAGCGAACGGGCATACGTAACGGCTCGCATCGTCGCCGTGGTCACGGCCGAGACCGGGACGAGGACCACGCTCCGCTGGATCTCGACCGGGTGGTTCGCCCGAACGGAGGCGTCGTCGATCTCCGTATCGAGCAGCGGGATGTTCGTGACGACCACGTCCGGCTCGAACAAGAGCGACGCCTTGAGCACGAGCGAGCTCCGACCACGGATGAACGAGAGCAGCGAGCGACCGCTGACCCGCTCGGGAACGACGATCGTCACGAACGAACCGGCGGGGCGCGGCAGCTCACGCAGGAACCGGCGGATCGCCCTCGCCGAGTGCTTCTCGGCCGGCAGCCGCTCGAGCTTGCCGAGCCGAGGCGCGAACGACGGCCACTCCAGCGCCGCATCCGCGAACGCCTCGGGGTCCCCCGTGTAGAGCGGGACGATGTCGCGCGGCCGGACGGCGTGGAGGTACCCCACGGCCTCGGCCGTGGGCAGCCCGAGGTCGGGGATCAGGACGACGACGTGGTTCGTGGGCGCGTCACTCGGCGCCGGACCTGGGGGCGTGAGCCTGGCAGCGACGCGTTCGTAGTGGCGATGGATCCCGAGGAAGATCAGCACGATCACGGGGATCGCCGTGATCACGATCCAGGCCCCGAGAGCGAACTGCGTGATCGCGATCACCGCGAGCACCATCCCGGTGACCGCCGCGCCGACGCCGTTGATCGCGAGGTTGCGGCGCCAGGCGGGATCGCGTCCGCGTAACCGCAACCACCTCCGGACCATCCCGGCCTGCGAGAGCGTGATCGCCGTGAACACGCCGACCACGTAGAGGTGGATCAGCGCGCTCAGCTCCGCGTTGAACAGCCACACGAGCGCGGCGGACAGCACGGCGAGCGCGACCACGCCGTTCGAGAACACCAACCGATCGCCGCGGTTGCGGAACTGCGACGGCATGAATCGGTCGCGCGCCAGGATCGACGCGAGTCGAGGGAAGTCCTGGTACGCGGTGTTCGCGGCGAGCACCAGGATCGCCGCGGTGAGCCCTTGGAGCAACCAGAACCCGAGCGACCGCCCGAACACGGCCTCGCTCATCAACGACAGCACCGACCGCGTGTGAGAGATCTCCTCGTTGACACGGACCTGCGTCACGCGCGCGAGGAACGTGATCCCGATGAACATCGGGATGCTCATCGCGCCCATCAGCGTGAGCGTCGCGGCGGCGTTCTTCGCCTGCGGCCGCCGGAACGCCTGGACCCCGTCGGCGATCGCCTCGACGCCCGTGAGCGCCGTCGCACCCGAGGAGAACGCGCGCAGCAGGACGAACGCCGTCAACGCCGTCTCGGGCTCCACCGGGAGGGACGCGGTCTCGGAGACCGGACAACCGCCGAGGCACTTGATCGCGCCCGTCGCGAGCGTGACGAACACCATCGCCACGAACCCGTACGTGGGGATCGCGAACAGCCTGCCCGCTTCGCGGGCGCCGCGGAGGTTCGCCATCGTGATCAGACCGACGAACGCGAGCGCCATCGGGAGCTTGTAGGGCGCGAGCGACGGCGCCGCCGACGTCACCGCGATCGCCCCCGCGGTGACGCTGACGGCGACCGTCAGGACGTAGGACGTCTGGATCGCCGCCGCGGCCACCAGCCCGGCGACCGTCCCGAGGTTGTCCTTGGCGACGATGTACGAGCCGCCGCCCCGTGGGTACGCGCGGCAGGTCTGCCGGTACGACGCGATCACGATCACGAGCAGGACCGCGACGCCGATGCCGAGCGGCACCATCGTCCCGATCGCGCCGGCGCCGGCGAGGATCAGCACCAGCATCATCTGCTCGGTCGCGTAGGAGACCGACGAGAGCTGATCCGAGGCGAAGACCGGGAGCGCGAGCCGCTTCGGCAGCAGCTGGTGCTCCAGCTTGTGGGTGGCGAGGGCCCGTCCCACCAGGATGCGCTTGAGGATGCGCGAGACGTCCGTCTGTGCGGGCTCGGTGGCCATCGGTGGAGGCTAGCGCGGGCGTGCGCCATCGCGGCCGAGCGGACGGCGGAACTCACGCGGAGCGATAAGCTCCGGAACCGTGCGCGCGATCATCATGGGGTGCGGCCGGGTCGGGATCCTCCTGACCCAGGAGCTCGTCAAGGGCGGACACGACATCGTCGTGATCGATAAGAACGAGCGCGCGTTCGATCGCCTGCCGCCCGGGTTCGAAGCGCGGACGCTCGTCGGCCTCGGCTTCGACCGGGACGTCCTCGAGGAGGCGGGCATCAAGGAGGCCGACGCCTTCCTCGCGGTCTCGAGCGGCGACAACTCGAACATCCTGTCGGCCCGGGTGGCGCGCGAGCACTACCACGTGCCGAAGGTGATCGCGCGGATCTACGACCCGATGCGCGCCGAGATCTACGAGCGGCTCAACATCCCCACGGTCTCGACGACGCGCTGGGGGGTCAAGCAGATGATCCTGATGCTCAGCCACACCCGCGACGAGATCAAGGAATCGCTCGCGGGTGGGGACCTCCTGCGGATGCGGGTCCAGATCCCGGCGCACCTCGTCGGCACCCGGGTGACGGATCTCAACGTCGACGGCCGCGTCCTCGTCGCCGGCGTCGACCGCGGCGGCACGGGCTTCATCCCGGAGTCGACGAGCACCTTCCAGGAGGGCGATTTCGCCGCCCTCGTCGTCCAGAAGGACGCGGTGGAGACGATCGACGAGCTCCTCCAGGTCTCGGAGGACCACTGACGTGCGTGTCGTGATCAGCGGAGCGGGGGCGGTCGGACGCCACCTCGCGTCCGATCTCGCGGCGCGCGGGCACACCGTCACGCTGATCGAGCAGGACCGCGCGACGCTCGAGGTCGCGAAGGGATGGGCGCCCGACGTGCAGCACCTGCTCGGCGACGCGTGTGAGCCGTGGGTGCTCGAGCAGGCCGATCTCCGCGGCGCGGACGTCGTCGCCGCGGTGACGGGGGACGACGAGGACAACCTCGTCACGTCGCTCCTCGCGAAGCAGGAGTACGGCGTGCCGCGCGTGCTCGCCAGGGTCAACCACCCCGACAACGAGTGGCTGTTCAACGACCAGTGGGGGGTCGACGCCTCGGTCTCGCCCCCGCACATCCTCACCGCCATGGTCGAGGAGGAGGTCACGGTCGGCGACCTCGTCCGGATCCTGCCGCTCGAGCGGGGGCGGATCTCGATCGTGGAGCTCACGATCCCCCAGGACTCGCCCAACGCCGGGCGGCCGCTCTACGAGTTGCGGCTCCCGCCGGACGCCGCGATCGTCGCGATCATCCGCGAGAGCCACGTCGTGATCCCCCAGCCCGAGACGGTGATCGCCTCGGGGGACGAGGTCCTCGCGCTGGCGGTCGCCGAGGCCGAGTCCGGCTTGCGAGCCGCGATCCTCGGATCCGCGGACGAACCGGCCGTCTGAGACGGCGCTCCGCGCGGAGGCCGCTAGCGCGAGAACTCGAACGAGGGGTTCACGAGCCGCCGCTCGCCGCGCTGGTCGCCGAGCATCCCCTCAACCACCACGCGCGTCCCGAGGCCGAGGCCGGGGATCGAGCGGCGACCCATCCATACGACGGTGACCTCACCCGTCCCGTCGTACAGCAGCGCCTCCAGCGACTCGCTGCCCTCGAGCGGACGGACCGTGATCCGTCGGACGACACCCGCGAGCTTGACCCGGCTGCGCGTCGGGGCGTCCTCGATCCGCACCGTGCCGGGGATCGCGTCGCACCACTCCTCGATCTCCTCTGCGTAGCGCTGCTCGTCGCTCTCCGCCATGCGGCGGAAGAATCGACGGAACGGGTCGAGGAGTCCCACGGTCTCGGTGGCCGGGCGTTAGGTCGCCGCGTCGACCTTCTCGGCGACGTCGGTCTCGCCCGTGCGCTCGACCATCAGCTCGACGCGGCGCGACTTGCTGACCCATATCGCCGCCGCGACGATCACCGCGGCGATGACCGCGATCGCGATCCGGACGCCGGTGTCGTCGGCCTGCTCCACCACGAGGGGCGCGATCAGCAGGGCGACGAGGTTCATCACCTTGATCAGCGGGTTGAGCGCGGGACCGGCGGTGTCCTTGAAGGGGTCGCCGACGGTGTCGCCGATCACCGAGGCCTTGTGCGACTCCGAGCCCTTGCCGCCGTAGTTCCCCTCCTCGATGAACTTCTTGGCGTTGTCCCACGCGCCACCGGCGTTCGACAGCATCACCGCGAGAAGCTGACCGGTGAGGATCGATCCGGCGAGGAACGCGCCGAGCGACTCGGCGCCGAAGAGGAACCCGAGGATCACGGGGCTGAGGACGGCGAGCAGCCCCGGTGTCATCAGCTCGCGGAGCGAGGTCTTCGTGCAGATGTCGACGACGCTCGCGTAGTCCGGCTTCTCGTCGTAGGTCATGATCCCGGGGTGGTCGCGGAACTGCTTGCGCACCTCGACGACCACCTGTGAGGCCGCTCGCCCGACCGCTCGGATCGCGAGCGACGAGAACAGGAACGCCACCGAGCCACCGACCAGCAGACCGACGAGCACGTCCGGCTGGTCGATGCGCACGCCCTCGAACGCGAAACCCGCCCCGATCAGCGCAGCCTCGAACGACCCGAACAGCGAGGTCGCCGCGATCACCGCGGTCGCGATCGCCATCCCCTTCGTGATCGCCTTGGTCGAGTTCCCGACGGCGTCGAGCCCGCCGAGGATCTCCGCAGGACGCCCCTCGAACTCGCCGGACATCTCGGCGATGCCCTGCGCGTTGTCCGAGATCGGACCGTACGTGTCCATCGACACGATCACGCCGACGGTCGTCAGCATCCCCATCCCGGTCAGCGAGATGAAGTACAGCGCCTCCGCCGTCGAATCTCCGAGCAGGAACGCGCCCGCGATCGTGCCCGCGATGATCAGGATCGACCAGACGGTCGACTCGAGCCCGACCGAGAACCCCGACAGGATCGTCGTCGCCGGCCCGGTCTGCGTGGACTCCGCGATCTCCTGCACCGGGCGGAACTTCGTGTCGGTGAAGTACTGCGTGAGGACCTGGATGATGCTCGCGAGGATCAAGCCGAACGCAACCGCGATCGCGGGGCGCAGGTCGTCCATGTAGATCGCGCTGATCACGAAGACGGCGGCCGCCGAGATGATCGCCGACAGGAAGAATCCGCGGTTGATCGCCTTCATGCCGTGCTCGGTCTCGCTGCGCGGTGAGACGGCGAGGATGCCCACGATCGACGTGATGACGCCGACCGCGCGCACGAACAGCGGGAACATCACCCCCGCGATCGCGCCGACCTCGCTCCCGGCGTAGGCCGCGGCCCCGAGGATCAGCGAGGCGACGAGCGTCACCTCGTAGGACTCGAACAGGTCCGCCGCCATCCCCGCGCAGTCGCCGACGTTGTCACCGACGTTGTCCGCGATCGTCGCGGCGTTGCGCGGGTCGTCCTCCGGGATCCCCTGCTCGACCTTGCCGACGAGGTCCGCGCCCACGTCCGCGGCCTTCGTGAAGATGCCGCCGCCGACCCGCATGAACATCGCGAGCAGCGCGCCGCCGAACCCGAACCCCACCAGCACGCTCGTCGCGTCCTGCTTGTAGATCAGCAGGATCACGGTGGCGCCGAGCAGGCCGAGCCCGACCGTGAACATCCCGGCGACCCCGCCCGCCCGGAAGGCGATCTTGAGCGCTCGCCGCAGGCCGCTCTCACGGGCGGCGTTCGCGGTGCGGACGTTGGCCCGGACCGCCAGCCACATACCGGTGAACCCGGTGAGGGCCGAGAACCCCGCGCCGAGGATGAACGCGAGCGAGCGGCCGAACCGGATCGAGAACTCGGAGTGCGCGGCGTTCTCGGGGACCGGCAGGACGAAGAACAGGAGGACGGTCAGCAGCGCGAGGAAGATGCCGAGCGTCGAGAACTGACGCCGCAGGTACGCGCTCGCGCCCACCTGGATCGCCATCGCGATCTCCTGCATCTTCGGCGTGCCCTCGCTGGCGGCGAGGACCTCGCGGACGAGGTAATAGGCGAACACCAACGCGACCAGCGAGATCACGAGGATCAACCACAGCGAGTTGTTCTCGAAGGACCCGAAGACGGCCTCGATGGGGCCGCCTTCCTGGGCGAGGACACCAGGCAACGCTCAGACCTCCTCGGTCGGGGGCACGGAAGCAGGGGCCTACCGGTCCCGGCCCGGCCGGGAACGCCCGCAGTATAGAGAGACGATTCCGCGTCCGGCCTGCGCGGATGCGCTCGCAGACGCCCGCGCTAGGCGTCCCGGGGCGCCGCCGAACGCAGCACGAGGAACCCGACAGCGCCGGCCGCGATCGATGCCGCGAGGATGCCGATCTTCGCCTCGGCCGCCGACCCCGCGTCCGCGAAGGCCAGCTCGGTGATGAACAGCGAGACGGTGAACCCGATGCCGGCGACGGCGGCCGTTCCGGCGAGATGCCGCCAGGAGACGCCCTCGGGGAGCCGCCCCACGCCCCAGCGCACGGCGAGGACGCTCGCGGCCACGATGCCGACGACCT
>DASPIF010000455.1:0-3520 GCA_035629255.1 Actinomycetota bacterium
GACGCGGGCCCTCCGCTGATGCTGGTCCAGTCGCGCGACCAGCGCACGACCGCCCTGCTCGAGCTCGACCCCGCGACCGGCGCCACGAGCGTGCTGCGCGAGCGCACCGACCCCGACTGGATCGACCTGCCCGACGACACGCCGCGGCGGATGGCGGGCGGACGGATCGCCGAGTTCGTCTCGGATCGTGAGACCGACACGAACCGCCTTGCGGTTGATGACGGGTTCGTCACGCCCGAGGGCCTCCAGGTGCGCGAGGTGCTCGAGGTCGGCGAGGGCGTGCTGTTCCGCGCGTCCGAGGAACCGACCGAGATCCACCTCTACCGATGGACCGAGTCCGAGGGGCCACACCGGATCAGCGATGAGCCCGGGGTCCACACCGGTACCTCCGCGGGCGGCGTCACGCTACTCGTGTCCTCGACCGCCGACCGGCCGATGCCGGCGGTGGCGATCCGCAAGCACGGCGCGCGTGTCGGCCTGATCCGCTCGGAGGCCGAGACGCCGGTCGTCACGCCCAAGCCGATCTTCCTCACGCTCGGCGAGCGGGAGCTCCGCGCCGCTCTGTTGCTCCCCGGCGGGCGCGAGCCGGACGAGCCGCTGCCCGTGCTTCTCGACCCGTACGGCGGACCGCACGGCGCGCGGGTCCTGAAGGCGGGCTCGCTGTACCTGACGCCGCAGTGGTTCGCCGATCACGGGTACGCCGTGCTCGTGATCGACAACCGCGGCGTCGACGGACGCGGACCCGCATGGGACCGCGAGATCCGCGACGATTTCGGCAAGGCCCTCGAGGACCAGGTCGACGGGCTCCACGCCGCGGCGAAGGAGCTCGGCTACCTCGATCTCGACCGCGTCGCGATCCGTGGGTGGTCCTTCGGCGGCTATCTCTCGGCGATGGCGGTCCTGCGCCGGCCCGACGTGTTCCACGCCGCGATCGTCGGGGCGCCGGTGACCGACCAGCGCCTGTACGACACGCACTACACCGAGCGCTACCTCGGCGACCCGAACGCGCAGCCCGAGGTGTACGAGCGCAACTCGGTGCTGCACGAGGCCGCGTCGCTCGAGCGTCCGATCCTCCTGATCCACGGCCTCGCCGACGACAACGTGTACGTGGCGCACTCGCTGAAGTTCTCTGCCGCGCTGTTCGAGGCCGGGCGGTTCCACGAGCTCGTCCTGATCCCGAACGCGACGCACATGACGCGCTCGAACGCGGTCACCCAGAACATCCTTCGCGTCCAGCTCGACTTCCTGACGCGCACCCTCGGCGTCTGACGGCGCGCTCCCGGGGGCTCCGGGGGCCGCTGTTACGCTCGTCGCATGCCCATCGTGGTGCAGAAATACGGCGGGACCTCGGTCGGGTCGACCGAGCGGATCCAGGCCGTCGCGGACCGCGTGGTCCGCACCCGAGAGGCCGGCAACGACGTCGTCGTGGTCGTCTCGGCGATGGGCCACACGACCGACGAGCTGCTCCAGATGGCGACCGAGGTCGCGACGATCCCCGAGCCTCGCGAGCTCGACATGCTGCTCACCGCCGGCGAGCGGATCGCGATGTCGCTGCTCGCGATCGCGGTCAACGCCCGGGGATGCCGGGCGGCCTCGTACACCGGCTCGCAGGCCGGGATCATCACCGACACGCAGCACGGGAAGGCGCGGATCGTCGAGGTCCGGCCCGGCCGGATCCAGGAGTCGCTCGGCGCCGGCAACGTCGTGATCCTCGCGGGCTTCCAGGGCCTGTCGACGAACTACGACATCACGACGCTCGGCCGCGGCGGCTCGGACACGACGGCGGTCGCGATGGCCGCGGCGCTCGCCGCGAGCGTCTGCGAGATCTACACCGACGTCGACGGCGTGTTCACGGCCGACCCGCGGATCGAGCCCGACGCCCGCAAGCTCGACCGGGTCTCCTACGAGGAGATGCTCGAGCTCGCGGCGGTCGGCGCGAAGGTCCTGCAGCTCAGGTCGGTCGAGTACGCTCGCCGGCACAACGTGCCCCTGCGCGTCCTCCCCGCCCACGCCGAGGGGGAGGGGACGTGGGTGGTCGAGGAGGACGATCCTTTGCTCGAGCAGGCGCTGATCCGAGGGGTCGCCCTCGACACCGACGAGGCGAAGGTCACGCTCGACGACGTACCCGACCGCCCCGGCGTCGCGGCGTCGATCTTCAAGGCGGTCGCGGCCGACGGGATCAACGTCGACATGATCGTCCAGAACGTCTCGCACGACGGCCGCACCGACCTCTCGTTCACCGTGCCGCGGGACGACCTCGCACGGCTCGAGAACGTGATGGCGTCGATCGTCAGCGATGTCGGCGCGCTGCGCTACTCGACGGACGCTGCGATCGCGAAGCTCTCGCTCGTCGGGGCCGGGATGAAGTCGTCACCCGGTGTCGCCGCCGAGATGTTCGACGCGCTCGCGGCCGAGGGCATCAACATCGAGATGATCTCGACGTCGTCGATCCGGATCTCCTGCATCATCCGCGCCGACGAGGCCGAGCGCGCGGTCCGCACGGTGCACCGGCGGTTCGAGCTCGCCGAGGCCGCGAGCGGGAACGGGGTGTAGCGGTGGTCATCTGTCCGTCGTGCCGGAACGAGAACGAGGAGGACTCGGGCGTCTGCGCCCGGTGCGGCACCTCGCTCGAGCCGGGGGTCGCGCGGCTGCTGCCGGTGCGTCGCGACCCGAGCGAGCGCCCGCCCGTCGAGTTCCAGCAGCCCAAGCAGGCGTCGAAGTACCGTCCGGTGTTCGTCCTCGGGACGCTCGCGCTCGTGCTGATCGGCGCCGGGATGTTCTACCTGCTCCGCCCGAACCCGTGCGAGGGCACGAACTTCGAGTCCCCGAACTTCGGCTACTGCGTACTCGTCCCCGAGGGTTGGGAGGCCGGCCCCGCGCAGTTCGGCGACCAGGTGGTGCTCGACCAGTTCGCGCCGCCGACGTCGGCCGCGACCGTCGTCGTCGCCAGCGTCGACCTCGAAGCGGGGACGGGGCTCGAGGAGTTCTCGGCCTTCGTCCGCCAGCGCGACGAGGAGGCCGGCCTGACCCCGGGTCCGACGAGCGAGACGTCGCTCGGCGGCGCGAGCGCGCTCCAGTGGGACGTCACCGTCGAGGAGGCCGGCGAGTCCTACCGGATGCGAGAGATCGTGACCGTGCGCGACGAGATCGGCTACCGGATCACGCTGAACGACGTCGAGGACGGCTTCTCCTCGAGCGCCAGCGCGCTCCGCGAGATGCTCGACACCTGGCAGTTCCGCTAGTCGTCGACGACGATCCGGATCCCGACGGCGTCGGCGAGGACGGCCGCGCTGCGGATCACGTCCGGCCACGGCATCGCGACACCCCGCAACCGCGCCGCGTCCACGACGCCGTCGAGGTCGCACCCGCGCATCAGCGTCCGCTCGAAGCGCACGTCACTGAGGGTCGCGCGGGACAGATCGCACTCGGCGAACGCGACCGACGACAGCTCCGCGCCGAGGAGGTCGATCTCGGCCATCCGACAGTCCTCGAACGCGACACGGCTCAGCTTCGCCGACCG
>DASPIF010000456.1:0-7734 GCA_035629255.1 Actinomycetota bacterium
CGCCGGGCCCGGCGGCGCGCCGGGCGGCTCGCGGTGGTGACGATCGCGTGGCGATCGGCCGAAGCGCGCCTCGTTCGAATCCCGCCGGCCGCCGGTTACGAACACCTTGGCGACGGGGCGACGGCGACCCCGCGGGGAGCAACAGGTGGCCGAGATCCGAGACGAGCCCACAGGGGGCTGGCAGGACGGCGCCGCGTGCCGTGGTGAGGACTCCGCGTTCTTCTTCGCCCCGAGCTACTTCGAGAAGCGGTACGAGAAGGACGCCCGCGAGGCCGAGGCGAAGGCCATCTGCGCCCGATGTCCCGTCCGGGAGCCGTGCCTCGAGTACGCGCTCGGGATCCGCGAGCCCCATGGCGTCTGGGGCGGTCTCAACGAGACGGAGCGCCGTCACGTGCTCCGCCAACGCTCGCTCCGCGCCGGCTGAACCTCGGCTGCGCGCGGGCGCGCGCTCTGCGACGATTCCGCACCCGACCGCGGAGGAGACCCAGTGATCGAGCAGCGCCTCACCGAACTCGGCATCGAGCTCCCGCAGGCGGCGATGCCGCTCGCGTCGTACGTTCCCGTGCATGTCGCGGACGGGCTCGCGTTCGTCGCCGGGCAGGTCCCCCTCGAGGAGGGGAAACCGACGATCGTGGGTCGCGTCGGCAGCGACGTCTCGATCGAGGACGCCCAGGCGGCCGCTCGGCGGTGCGCGCTGCAGGGGCTTGCCGCGCTCCGCATGACCCTCGGGTCGCTCGATCGCGTCTCGGGGATCGCGAAGGTCGACGCGTTCGTCGCGTGCGACGCCGGGTTCGCGGATCAGCCGAAGGTCGCGAACGGCGCGAGCGATGTGCTCGTCGAGATCTTCGGGGACGCGGGCAAGCACGCGCGCGCGGCCGTCGGCGTGACGTCGTTGCCGCTCGGGGTCCCCGTCGAGGTGGCGCTCGTCGCGCGGCTCGCCCGGGCGTAGCGTCGTTCCTCGCCGGGGCAGGCGTCGCTCACGAGTCGGTCCGGCGTGCGAACCGGAGGTCGCCCTCGCGCCGCGTCGCGCCCGCACGGTCGAGATGCTCCATCAGCGGGACCGCGAACTTCCTCGACGTGCCGAGCGCCTCGCGAACGGCGCTGACCGTCGCGCCTGCATCCCCGGCCGCGCGGACGACGTCGAGGGCTCGGTCGACGAACGCGCGTGAGACGACCAGATCGGGACCGATGCGGACGAGCGCTCCCGCCGCCAGGGCCGCATCGATGGTCCCGGCGTCGAGCCGTCGCCGCAGCTCCGAGAGCGTCGGCGGGGTCGGCTCACCCGCCGTCACGATCGAGACGACCTGCGCGACCGCGGTCGTGTCGGGGCCCGCGACCTCGCCGGGCGCACGCAGCGAGGAGCCGTCGCGCGCGACGACCTCGCGCCGGACGAGCTCGTCGATCACCGCGTCGACGAGGGCACGGTCGGCCGGGCGTCGTCCGCTCCGGAAGGATCGCTCGATCGCGTCACGCACCGTCGGGAGATCGAGCGTGCCGCTCGCGGTCGCGAGGGCTACCGTCGTCGCGGCGGCGGCTTCGTCGAGGAGCGCATCGGTCACCCACCAGTCGCCGACGCGGAGCCCGTCGCTCGGTTTCCCGCCCGTCAGCGCGATGACCTCCGCGTCACGGACGGCGTCGCGCTCGCGGACGAGGATCGACGGGAGCTCCGCAGGATCGGCCGAACGTCGCCTTGCGAGCCTGCGCGAGGCGTCGGCCCCCGGACGCGGCGGCGGCGCGACGTCGAGGACGGTCCCGCCCGCGACGGTCTCGCGCCGTCCGCTCTCGCGCAGCACGAAGCGGTCGCCGACCTCGAGGGCGATCGGGCCCGAGAGGCGGATCCGAACGAACATGTCCTCGGGGGCGGAGGGGTCGGTGTCGTAGCGGCGGATCCTCGCCTCGCGCTCGGCCGTCCCCGCGTGGAACGTGAAGGCGCCGCGGGTGGCGAGCGGTCGTGCGAGCCCCCGGACGGACGCGACGTGCGCCTCGAGGACGTTCGTGGCGTGCCAGCGACCGGGGGATGCGACGACGTCCCCCCGGGCGATCGCGGCTCGGTCGATCCCTGCGACGTTCACGGCGACGCGAGCGACCGGCGCGGCGATCGGGACGGGCCGCTCGTGCGACTGGAGCCCTCGGATGCGCGCCTCACGACCGTGCGGGGCGATCTCGATCGCGTCGCCGACGGCGAGCGCGCCACCGCCGAGCGTCCCCGTCACGACCGTCCCGGCACCGGCGATCGAGAACACGCGATCGACGAACAGCCGCGGTCGGCCGAGATCGCGCGGGTCCGGCGCGCGCACGAGCATCGCGTCGAGCGCCGCTACGAGCGCATCGACCCCCTCGCCCGTCGCCGCCGAGACCCGCACGATCCGGGCGTCGTCGAGCGCGGTGGCCTCGACGCGACCTCGAACGTCGCGCTCGACCTCGGCGAGCCGCTCGGCGTCGACGGCGTCGATCTTCGTCAGGGCGATGACCGCACCGTCGACGCCGAGGACGTCGACGATCGCGAGGTGCTCCTCGGACTGCGGCTTCCATCCCTCGTCGGCCGCCACGACGAACAGCACGAGCCGGACCGGGCCGACGCCGGCGAGCATCGTCCGGACGAACCGCTCGTGCCCCGGGACGTCGACGAAACCGATCTCGCGCCCCGACGGCAGCGTGCACCACGCGAACCCGAGCTCGATCGTGAGGCCGCGGCGCTTCTCCTCCTCGAGCCGGTCCGGATCGATGCCGGTCAGCCGCCGGATCAGCGTCGACTTGCCGTGATCGACGTGCCCGGCCGTGGCGACGACGCGGTTCGTCGGGGTCGAGGTTGCGGTCACGCCGGGAGGCTCGGCGCCCCGCCCTCGAGCGCGTACCCGATCGCCCGCGCGAGATCGGCGACGTCGTCCTCGGCGACCGTACGGACGTCGAACGCCACCCCGACCTCGGTGACGCGGCAGAAGACCGGCGGCGTGCCGGTCCGCAAGCGCGCCGCCGTGGCGTTCGGCTCTGGGACCGCGAGCTCGACGCCGAAGGACGCGAGCTCGTGGCCGGGCATCGAACCGCCGCCGACGGTCGCGGTGGACGGCAGGACGCGAGCGTCCTCGCGATCGAGCGTCTCCGCGAGCCGCTCGGCCCGGCGGCGAACGTCGGGGGGCCGCTCGGTCAGCATCCGCCGGACGGGGACGTCGTCGTGCCGTCCCGCCGCGTACGCCGCGAGGACGCGTTCGAGCGCCGCCACCTGCAGCTTGTCGACGCGGACGGCGCGCGCCACGGGATGGCGGCGCAGACGCTCAACCGTCTCGGCCCGTCCGAGGACGAGGCCGGCCTGCGGGCCGCCGAGCAGCTTGTCGCCCGAGCAGACGACGACGTCCGCGCCCGCGCCGAGCGCCTCGGTGACGGTGGGTTCGTCGGCGGGGAAGCCGCGCGGCCGCTCGAGCAGCCCCGAGCCGAGGTCGTAGGCGAACCGGATCCCGGCCGACCGCGCGACCTCGGAGAGCTCGCGCGCGGTCGGCTCGGCAGTGAACCCGACGACGCGGTAGTTGCTCGGGTGCACCTTGAGGATCATCACCGTGCGGTCGGTCAGCGCGGCGCGGAAGTCCTTCGCGCGCGTCCGGTTCGTGGTGCCGACCTCGACGAGCTTCGCGCCCGAGGCGGACATGATGTCCGGGATCCGGAACTCGCCGCCGATCTCGATCAGCTCGCCGCGAGAGACGAGGACCTGCTTGCCGCGCGCCAGCGCCGCGAGCAGCAGCAGGACGCCGGCCGCGCCGTTGTTCACGACGAGGGCGTCCTCGGCGCCCGTCAGCGCGATCAGGAGTCGCTCGGCCCTCGTCGAGCGGCGCCCGCGACGGCCGGTTGCGCGGTCGACCTCGAGGTCCGAGTACCCGACGGCGACGTCCGCGGCAGCTCGGGCCGCGTCCTGGGGCAGCGGCGCGCGCCCGAGTCCGGTGTGCAGGATCACGCCCGTCGCGTTGATCACGCGGGCGAGCCCGAGCGCGGCGTCGGCCGCTCGGCCGATCGCTCGGGCGAGGATCTCCTCGTCCGGCGGCGGCGCCGACCCGCGCGCCGCGACGGCCCGAACCTCACCGAGGGTGGCGGCGAGGCACGACTTCACGAGCGCTCGCCCGAACGACGCCGAGGCTCGGCGGCCGGGATCCGAGCGCAGGAGCGCGTCGATCGACGGGATGCGTCGGCGTGCCTCGGCAGCCATCGAAGGCAGGGTAGTGACCGCCGACCGGCGATGTCCGGCGGACGGGTAGACTCGCCGCTGGTGGATACGCAGGAACGCGCCGTCTTCACCGCCGCGAGCGAGCACTGGATGGTGCGCGGCGGCGGCATCGACATCGAGGTCGTCGAACCCGGTCGCCTGCGGACCGAGGAGATGATCCTCAACATCGGTCCGCAGCACCCCGCGACCCACGGCGTGCTTCGCCTCGTGATCGAGCTCGACGGCGAGATGATCACTCGCGCTGAGCCGGTGATCGGCTACATGCACCGCGGCGCCGAGAAGCTCGCCGAGTACCGCGACGCGCGCCAGACGCTCGTCCTGATGAACCGTCACGACTGGCTGTCCGCGTTCAACAACGAGCTCGGTTTCATCCTCGCGGTCGAGCAGCTCGCGGACATCGACGTGCCCGAACGCGCTCGGTGGATCCGCACGATGCTCGCCGAGTGGAACCGCGTGCTGAACCACCTGATGTTCATGGGCTCCTACCCGCTCGAGCTCGGCGCGATGACGCCGATCTTCTACGCGTTCATCGAACGCGAGATGATCCAGGCGCTGATGGAGAGCGCGACGGGGGCGCGGCTCCACTACTCGTACGTCCGACCGGGGGGTCTGAAGGACGACCTCCCGCGCGGGTTCCTCCGGCAGTCGGCCGAGGTGCTCAGACACGTGCGCGCCAAGCTGAAGGACTACGAGAACCTCGTGATGGGCAACGAGATCATCCACGCGCGGACGCGCGGGATCGGCGTCCTGCCTCCTGACACGGCGATCGCGTACGGGTGCTCCGGGCCGACGCTGCAGGCCTCGGGTGTCGCGATGGATCCGCGCAAGGACGAGCCCTACGAGAAGTACGGCGAGGTCGAGTTCGAGGTCCCGGTCGGACGCAACGGCGACTCGTACGACCGTCTCTGGGTGCTGCTGCACCGCGCCTACCAGTCGTGCGACATCATCGAGCAGTGCATGGACAAGCTGCCGCCGGGCGAGTTCCGCGCGAGCAAGCTCCCGAAGACGCTCAAGCTCGACGGCGAGGTGTACGTCCGCACCGAGAACCCGCTCGGGCTGATGTCGTACTACCTGATCGGGAACGGGAAGAAGGAGCCGTACCGGCTCAAGATGCGGACGGCGTCGTTCTCGAACGTGTCCGTACTACCGGCGCTGCTGCCCGGCACGCTGGTGCCCGACCTGATCTCGATCCTCGGATCGGTCTTCTTCGTCGTCGGCGACGTCGACCGCTAACGGCTACCGGTCCCGGAAGAGCGCCGCGCGAACAGGCGCTTCCACCACGGCACGCGATGCGCGGCTCTTTCCGCCTCTTCCTGACGCCGTCCGCGCGCGAGCGCGTCCTGGATGTCGCGCTCGGCCCTCGGCATCGGCATCGGCTCCCCGCGGCCGGCGTGTCGGGGCCCGACGCCGTCGATCGGACGATCCCGCCTGTCATTCATGGTTCACCCATACCCCGCCGGGGCCGAGGTAGCTCCGGCCTCACCCCGCACGGCGATCGCGTGCCCGTCCTGGATGATCGCGAGCCTGCCGCCGCGCAGATCCCGGCTGGCTCAGTCCCGGTCGTCCGGACCTGGCGTTCGACGATCACGACGCTCGATCGCCGTCCCGCTGCGCGAGCTCGCGCGCGTGCGTGAGCCACGGCGGTTCCTCGAGCCCCGGCGTCGCGAGCACGCACCACCGCAACGCGCCGAGCCCGAGCGGATCGACGAGCAGCCGCGCGCGTCCCCGGCCCTCCCACACGCGGACCGCGTCGCCGCCGCGGGCGACGTCCAGCAGGCGGCCCTGCTCCGTGATCTCGTCGCTGGCCCACCGCTCGAACCCGAGCGCGAGGAGCGCCGAACGCTGATCAACGTGCTCGAACGCGACGAGTCCCGTGGCCCGGGCTCGAACGGAGACCGCGTCGAGGTCGACCCCGGCGGTGATGTCGCTCGAACCCGGCCGGGACAGGACGTCATCCACGATGCGGTGTGCGCGATACCCGCGCACGGGGGCGACGCGGGCGCTCGGGACGTAGTCGATCAGGAGCGCGTACCCGCGTCGCAGCGTGCGCGCGAGCGCGTCGACGAGGGAGAACGCCCCGCTCGGCACGACGACCTCGCCGTCGCTCGCGGAAGCCGACGGCGGGACGTCGCGCGGGTCGTCGATCGGGGTCTCGACCTCTGCGAAGCGACCGGCGTCGAGCGTCACGCGCACCTCGACGGATGCACCCTCGCGACCCCGGATGCGACGGAACGGGAGGTTGTCGAGGAGCTCGTTCGCGACCACGAGGCCGGGGTCGATCGGCGGCACGTCGTCGAGGTCCGCGACGACGCGGGTGACGACGTCGGCCAGCGACCCGCGGGCCCCCGCGCTCACCTCGACCGCGGTGTAGTCGACGCCGAGCCCGCCGCGACCGAACCCGGCGATGAGCTCGCGAGCCATCGTGCCATCGCCGGCCCCGAGCTCGATCAGGCGTACCGGCCCCGGCTCGGCGAGCGCGCGCCAACGCTCCTCCAGCGCGATCCCGACCAGCCGTGAGAACACCGGATGGACGTGCGGGCTGGTGACGAAGTCGCCGCTCGGGCCGATCGGGGGTCGGTCGTAGTAGCCGCCGTCTCCGTAGAGCGCCTCGCGCATGAAGGCGTCGAAGCGGAGCGGGCCGTGCTCGCGGATCAGCGCGCGGAGCCGTTCGGCGACCGGATCGCTCATGCGACGAGGGTAGATGTGTCGCGCGTCGGGGGTCGTGCGAGCATCCCGCCGTGTCCGACGCGATCCGCAAGGCCGCCTCCGTGATCGCGGCTCGTCACGCCGCAGACGGGTTCGAGATCCTCGTGCTCGAGCGCGGCGCGACGAGCCGGTTCCTCCCCGGGTACCTCGCGTTCCCGGGCGGATCCGTCGAGCCCGAGGACGGGGCGCGCGCCGAGCGATGGTTCGGCTCGGCGGACGAGGCCGGCCGGGCATGCGCGGTCCGCGAGCTCGTCGAGGAGGTCGGTCTCGCGCTCACGGCGGCCGGCGTCGAGGTCGCGGCCGACGAGCCGCTCGCGCGGATCGATGCCGATCCACCCTCGGCGGGTCAGCTCCCCGAGATCGCGCACTGGATCGCGCCCCCGCAGGTGCCGGTCCGATTCGACGCCCGGTTCTTCGCGCTCGAGGCGCCGGACCGGCTCGAGCTGCGACCGGACGGCTCTGAGACCGCGGGCGCATGGTGGATGTCGCCGCGGACCCTGCTCGCGGACTGGGAGGCGGGCCGGCGCCGCTTGTACTGGCCGACGTACTTCACGGTCTCGGCGATCGCCCCGTGTGCGACCGTGAGCGACCTGCTCGCCCTCCACATCGAGACGAGGGAGCCCGACGAGGAGGAGCTGGAACGCCTGCCCCGCTCGACGTTCTGGCAGGACGGCGAGTGACGCGCGTCGTGCGGGTCCTCGCGCCGAACCCCGGCGTCTACGAGCTCGACGGGACGAACACGTGGATCGTCGGAAACGTACCGGCGATCGTGATCGATCCGGGTCCGGACGATGCCGGTCACCTCGACGAGGTCGTCC
>DASPIF010000457.1:0-8023 GCA_035629255.1 Actinomycetota bacterium
ACCGTCGCGCGCGGCGGCTCGCGGCCCGCGCGCTGGCGCGTCGCGGCGGCCGACACGGTGCACTCCTCCGTCGCGTCCGCCGCCCGCGTGATGGACGCCGAGCTCGTCGCGGTCCCCCCCGACGAGCGGGGACGCCTCACCGGCGACGCGCTGGCCGCGACGCTCGCGGCGGCGGGGTCGGACGACGTCTTCGCGGTCGTCGCCAGCGCGGGCTCGACGAACGCCGGCATCGTCGATGACCTCGAGGGCGTGGCCCACGTCTGCCGCGCGCGCGATCTCTGGCTGCACGTCGACGGCGCGTACGGCGGCGCCGCCCTCCTCGCGCCGAGCGTCCGCGAGCGGTTCCGCGGGGTCGAGCGCGCGGACTCGTTCATCGTCGACCCGCACAAGTGGCTGTTCGCGCCGTTCGACGCGTGCGCGCTGCTGTACCGCGACCCGGCGATGGCGCGCTCCGCCCACCGGCAGGACGCCTCGTACCTGGACGCCCTGAACGCCTCGGGCGAGTGGAACCCGAGCGACTTCGCCCACCACCTGACGCGGCGCGCCCGGGGCCTGCCGCTCTGGTTCTCGCTCGCGACGTACGGGACCGACGCCTACCGCGACGCGGTCGAGCGCGTCCTCGAGGTCACCCGCGAGACCGCCGAGGAGATCCGGCGCCGGCCCGACCTCGAGCTGGTGCTCGAGCCCGAGCTCTCCGTGGTGCTCTTCCGCCGCCTCGGCTGGGGTGCCCAGGAGTACGAGGCGTGGTGGCGCCGGGCGCTCGAGGCGCAGGTGGGGTTCGTCCAGCCGTCGTCGTGGAACGGCGAGCCCGTCGCCCGCCTGTGCTTCGTGAACCCGCGGACGACGATCGATCACGTCCGCGCGATCCTCGGGACGATGGCGTGACCGCGTGAGCGAGATCCGCGCCGTCCTGTTCGACCTGTACGACACGCTCGTCTACAGCGACTGGCCGCTGCTTCGCGCCGAGATGGAACGGCGGTTCGGGCTCGACGAGAAGGCGCTGATCCGGGCGTTCGTCGAGACGAGACGAGCCCGGAGCGTCGGGACGTTCGGGAGCGCCGAGGAGGACCTCCGCGCGGTGCTCGACGCCGCAGGGGTCGCGCCGTCGGACGACATCATCCACGACTACCTCGTGCGGTTCCGCTCGGAGGGGATCCACCTGTGGGAGGACTCGCTGCCGACGGCGCGGGCGCTGCGCGAGCGCGGGATCCGGACCGCGATCGTCAGCAACTGCGACCACTCGACGCGTCCCGCGGTCGAGGAGCTCGGGCTCGTCGAGGAGTTCGACGCCGTGATCCTGTCGTTCGAGGTGCGAGCGGCGAAGCCCGATCCCGAGATCTACGAGGCGGCCCTCCGAGCGGTCGACGTGCCCGCCGCGGACGCGTTGTTCGTCGACGATCAGGCGCGCTACTGCGAGGGCGCGATCGCGGTCGGGATGCGCTCGATGCTGATCCTGCGCGACGACGCCGCGCCGGCCGAGGGCGTGAGCGAGCCGGGATCGCTCGAGGTCCTGTTCGACCTCCGGACCGTGCTGGAGCGCATCTGAGGAACCCGAACGGGCCCGGGGCGGCGTGCCCCGGGCCGTCGTGCGACGTCGTCGGCGACGTCAGAGCTTGGTCTTGATCTCCTGCAGCCGCGCGACCCTCGCCTCGGTCGGCGGGTGCGTCCGGAACAGGTTGCCGAACGACTGCGCGGCGCTCCGGCCTCCGAACGGGTTCACGATGAACAGGTGGGCCTGCGCCGGCGAGACCGACGCCGGGACCGGCACCTGCTTCGAGGTCGCCTCGAGCTTGCGGAGCGCGCTCGCGAGCGCGTCGGGGTCGCGCGAGAGGATCGCGCCGGACTCGTCCGCCTGGTACTCGCGCGAGCGGCTGACCGCCATCTGGATGATCGCGGCCGCGAGCGGCGCGAGGATCCACGCGAAGAGCAGGCCGAACGCGCCCATCGGGTTGTTGTCCCGGTCGCTTCCCCCGCCGAAGAACAGCGCGAAGCGGGCGAGGAACGTGATGCTCATGCCGATCGCGCTCGCGACGCTCGAGATCAGGATGTCGCGGTTCGCGACGTGCGAGAGCTCGTGAGCGAGGACCCCGCGGAGCTCGCGCTCGTCGAGGATCTGCAGGATCCCCTTCGTGACCGAGACCGCCGCGTGCTCGGGGTTGCGGCCGGTCGCGAACGCGTTCGGCTGCGTCATGTCCGAGACGTAGATCCTCGGCATCGGCATCTGGTTGGTCTGGATCAGCTCGCGGATCGTCCGGTAGAGCTGCGGGTACTCCTGTTCGGTCACCGGCTTCGACCGCGTCGTCGCGATCGCGATCTTGTCGCTGAACCAGTACATCGAGAAGTTGAAGACCAGGGCGATGGCCAGGGCGATGACCATCCCGTTCTCCTGGCCGATCCAGCCGCCGATCAGGACGAACATGCCGCCCATCGCGGCGATCAGGACCCAGGTCTTGAAGCGGTTCAGGCCGATCACTCGGACCTCATCCTCCTTCGGGTGCGCGGGCGCCCCGCCGGGCGGCGGGGACACGCTCCGTGCGGACGTTCATCTCCCGTTCGCCACGCAGGCGTGCACGGTTCGTGCCCGGAGCCTACCGCTCCACGAGCGTCGACAGCGGCGGGAAGTGGGCGAGGAGCTCGGGCCAAACCCCGACCGCGAGGATCGCGACCGTTGCGGCCACGGCGACGCCGGTCGTCAGCGCGGGCGTGAAGAGCTTCCGGTCCTGCTCGGGACCGACGAACAGCATCTGCTTCGTGACCCCGAGGTAGTAGTAGAGGCTGATCACGCTGTTCACGAGCATGACGACGGCGAGCGCGATCCCGATCCCTCCCCGACCGATCGCGGCCTGGAAGATCAGGAACTTGGCCCAGAACCCGCCCGTCGGCGGGATCCCGCCGAGCGACACCATGAACACGGCCATCGGGATGGCGATCGCGGCGGCGCGCCGCCCGAGCCCGGCGAAGTCCGCGATCAACAACCCGCGCGCGTCGCGTGACAGTGCGATCACGACCGCGAACGCGCCGAGCGTCATGATCGCGTAGATCAGGATGTAGGAAACCGCCGAGGCGAACGCGTCCTGGTTCAGCGCCCGGTCCTGCGACACGAGCGCGAACGGCAGCAGCATGTACCCAGCCTGCGCGATGCTCGAGTACGCGAGCAGCCGGACGACCTGCCGCTGCTGGAGCGCGACGAGGTTGCCGATCGTCATCGTCGCGATCGACAGCGCCGCGAAGATCGGCGTCCAGAACTCGAACTGCGCGGGGAACGCCACGAACATCAGCTGGAGCAGGCCCGCGAACCCCGCCGCCTTCGACGCCGTCGCGAGGAACGCCGCGACCGGCACCGGCGCGCCCTCGTACGTATCCGGCGCCCAGAACTGGAACGGGACCGCGCTCACCTTGAACGCGAACCCCGCGACGATGAACAGGATCGCCGCGAGCACGATCGTCTCCTCGCCGGCCTCGAGCGTCCCCGACAGCGCCTGTCCGATCTCGCTCAGGTTCAGCGCGCCGGTGACGCCGTAGATCAGGCTCATGCCGTAGAGCATCACGGCGGTCGAGAGCACGCCGATCAGGAAGAACTTGATGCCGGCTTCGTTGGACCTCGGGTCCGACTTGCGGAAGGCCGCGATCAGGAACCCGGGCGCGCTCACGAGCTCGAGCGAGATGAACAGCATCAGCAGGTCGCGCGAGCTCGGCATCAGCAGGCAGCCGAGGAAGGCGGTCAGCAGGAGGAAGTAGTACTCGCCCTGGTAGAAGCGGCCGTCGCGGAAGTACCGGAGGGAGATCAGCAGGACGAGCGCGGCGACCGTCAGGAAGAACGTCTTGAACAGCAGCGCGAACCGGTCGATGACGAACATGCCGTCGAAGGTGGAACGCACCTCGCCGTAGAGGGTGAACACCGCGACGAGCGAGGCGAGCACGCCGAGCAGCGCGAGCGGCATCGTGACCCACTTGCGACGCAGCGAGAGGAACGCGTCGGCGATCAGGACGACGATCAGCGTGCCCGACAGGATCAGTTCGGGCAGGATCGCGTGGTAGTCGATCGCCTGGTTCACGCGGGCGTCCTCATCTCGCGGCGGTCACTCGCTCAGCCGCCGGCGAACAGGTTCGCGATCGCGTCGACCGGACCGTCCGTCACGCCGAAGACGAGCCGCGGGAACACGCCGAGCGCGACCGTGAAGATCAGCAGCGGCACCCACGAGACCCACTCGACGGCCACGACGTCGGGGAAGGGCTGCTCCTTCCACTTCTCCGGGACCGTCCCCATGTTCACGCGCTGGAGCATCCACAGGAAGTAGCCCGCCGTCAGGATCGTGCCGATGCCGCCGGCGACCATGAAGACGCGGAACAGCGTGAGGTTCTGCGACGAGGCCGGGCTGAAGCTGGCGAGCAGTGCCATCACCTCGCCCCAGAACCCGGCCAGACCCGGCAGGCCGAGCGACGCGATCGCGACGAACGCGAACACCCCGCCGAGGTACGGCAGCTTCTGCATCACGCCGCCACCGATCTCGGCCATCTCCCGCGTGTGGTACCGGTCGTACAGCGACCCGACGCAGAAGAACAGCATCCCGGTCACGACGCCGTGCGCGATCATCCCGAAGATCGCCGCGTTGATCCCGATCGGCGTGAGCGTCGCGATCCCGAGCATCACGAAGCCCATGTGGCCGACCGAGCTGAACGCGATCAGCCGCTTGAGATCGCGCTGCGCGAGGCACGCGAGCGCCGCGTACACGATCGCGATCGCCGACAGCGCCCCGATGTACGGCGCGTACTTCTCGGCCCCGTACGGCAGCAGCGGGAGCGCGATCCGCAGGAACCCGTAGGTCCCCATCTTCAGCATGATCCCGGCAAGCAGGACCGAGCCGATCGTCGGCGCCTCGGTGTGAGCGTCGGGCAGCCACGTGTGGAACGGCCACATCGGCACCTTGACCGCGAACCCGAGCGCGACCGCTCCGAACACCACGAGCTGGAACCCGTTGGAGAACCCGCCGGTCTGCGCGAACTCCTGCAGGGCGATGATGTCGAAGGTGTGCTCGCCGCCGACGTTCGAACGGAAGAACATCCCGAGGAACCCGAGCAGCATGAAGACCGATCCGAACAGCGTGTAGAGGAAGAACTTGATCGCGGCGTACTCGCGGTTCGCGCTCCCCCAGATCCCGATCAGGAAGTACATCGGGACGAGGACGAGCTCCCAGAAGACGAAGAACAGGATCAGGTCGAAGGCGATGAACGTCCCCGCCATCCCGGTCTCGAGCAGGAGCATCAGCGCGAGGAAGCCCTTCGTCTTGCCGGGGCTCGGGATGAACCGCCAGGAGTAGATCGCGCACAGGAACGACAGCGCGAACGTCAAGACGTACAGCGGGAGGCTGATCCCGTCGATCCCGACGTGGTAGCGCGCGGAGATCGCGGGGATCCACCGCGCGTCGAGCTCGAACTGCAGCCCCGTCCCGGCGCCGTAGTCGAAGTCGGCCGCGATCGCGATCGCCACGACGAGCGCCGCCGCGGTGAACACGATCGCGAGCGCGCGCACCGCGCGGTCGTTGCGGCTCGGCACGAGCGCGATCACGAGCGCCCCCACCAACGGCAGGAACGTGGCGATCGTGATCGCCGAGTTCTCCCAGGTCATCTCGCCCTTCCCCCTTCGAGCGGGACGGCAGCTCGTGTCGTGCGTCCCATCAGGTCCTCGTGAAGATGATGGCCAGGACCACCACGCCGGTGAACAGGAACGCGGCGTAGCGCTGGACGTTGCCGGACTGGAGGTACCGCAACAGCCCGCCCGTGAAGCCCGCGAGCGCGGCCGAGGCGTTCACGGCCCCGTCGATCACGTTGCGATCGACCCACATCACGCCGCGCGCCATCCCCCGCGAGAGCGCGGCGGCGCCGTTCACCGCGCCGTCGAGGACGTGCTGGTTCGTCCAGTACACGGCGGCGGAGACCTTGTCGCGGATCGGGAAGACGATCCCGCGGAGGTAGAAGGCGTCCATGTAGTAGCGGTTCTCGAGCAGCGTGGTGACCGGGCCCATCCGGAGCATCGGGTCGCGCTCGCGCTCGCGGACGTTCCGGTAGGCGAACCCTCCGAGCACGACCCCCGCGACCGCGGCGCCGACCGAGAGGGCCGCGATGTCGACGTGGAACACCGCCGCATGGATCTCCTCGAAGAAGACCCACTGCCCGAACACCGCCCCGAGCTGCGGCGCCCCGAGGAACCCAACGCCGATCGTGGCGAGCGCGAGGAACACCAGCACGCCCGTCATCGAGGCCGGCGACTCGTGCGGGTGGCCGTGCCCGCGGTAGTCGCCGAAGAAGGTCAGGAGCACGCAGCGCGTCATGTAGAAGGCGGTCAGCAGCGCCGTGGCGAGCAACACCACGAACAGCACGGGGTGGCCCTCGTCGCTCGCGACCACGAGCAGCTCGTCCTTCGACCAGAACCCGGCGAGCGGCGGGATGCCGGCGAGCGCGATCGACCCGATCAGGAAGGTCCAGAACGTCCAGGGCAACGGCTTCCGCAACCCGCCCATCTCGCTCATGTTGTTCGAATGGACGGCGTGGATCACCGATCCGGCACCGAGGAACAGCAGCGCCTTGAAGAACGCATGGGTGAACAGGTGGAAGAAGCCGGCGGTCCGCCCGACCCCGCCCATCGACATCCCCGCGACCATGTACGCGAGCTGGCTGATCGTCGAGAACGCGAGCACGCGCTTGATGTCGTCCTGCACGAGCGCCAGCAGCGCGGCGCCGAACATCGTGATCCCCGCGACGATCCCCACGACCTGAAGGACGTACGGGTCCGCCGCCACGAACACCTGGAACATGCGCCCGACGAGGTAGACGCCGGCCGCGACCATCGTCGCGGCGTGGATCAGCGCCGAGACCGGCGTCGGCCCGGCCATCGCATCGGGCAGCCACACCTGGAGCGGGAACTGCGCGGACTTGCCGATCGTGCCGCCGAACAGCAGGAGCGCCGCCGCCGCGACGAGTCCGTTCGACGCGCCGCCCGAGTGCACGATCTCGCCGATCTCGGCGATGTTCGAGGTCTCGAACCCGGTCGCGAAGATCAGCGCGAAGATCCCGAACATGAACGGCACGTCGCCGACGCGCGTGGTGATGAACGCCTTGATCGCGGCGTTCGAGTTGGTCTTCTCCTCCCACCAGTGACCGATCAGCAGGTAGGAGCAGACGCCCATGATCTCCCACCCGAGCAGCAGCTGGAACAGGTTCGACGCGAGGACCACGACGAGCATCGCGCCGGTGAACATCGACAGGACGACGTAGAACCAGGTGTAGCGGACGTCGCCCTTCATGTAGCCGAGCGAGTAGACGTGCACGCACAGCGAGATCGAGGTGACGACGACGAGCATCACCGCGGTCAGCCCGTCGATGTACACGCCGAGCTCCATGTGCAGCGGCCCGATCGTGAACCACTCGATCGTCGCCTGGTGGAAGCCCTGCTCGCCCTGGACGAACGTCCACAGCACGCCGAGCGACAGCACGAGCGTCGTGCCGATCGCGGCGATCCCGTAGATCGTCCCCTTGCCCGGCGTCCGCTTGCCGAGGAACAACGTCAACGCGGCCGAGGCGAACGGCAGGAGCGCGATCAGCCAGGCCAGATCGAGGAACGCGCTCGGATCCTCGATCGCGTGCTGGACGATCGCGTGCCCCTCGGCGGCCTCCGCGGCGATCACCACTTGAGGAGGTTCACCTCGTCGACGTTGATCGTCTCGCGGTTCCGGTAGATCAAGATCACGATCGCGAGCCCGATCCCGACCTCGGCGGCCGCGACCGCGATCACGAACAACGCGAATACCTGCCCGTTGAGGTCGCCGAGCCGCTGCGCGAACGCGATCAGGTTCACGTTGACGGCGTTCAGCATCAGCTCGATCGACATCAGGACGAGGACCGCGTTGCGGCGTGCGAGCACGCCGTACACGCCGACCGAGAACAGGGCGGCCGAGAAGAACAGCACGAGCGGCAGTCGGATCACGACGGCTCGTCCTTGCGCGAGAGCACGATCGCTCCGATCAGC
>DASPIF010000458.1:0-4727 GCA_035629255.1 Actinomycetota bacterium
GACCGCCGAGACCATGTCGTGCGCCGCGGCGGCATCGGTCAGGTCCGCCACGAACCCCGCCGCACCGGCGTCGCCGAGCTCCGCGACACGGCCGTGGATCCGCTCCGTGGTCGACGCGATCGCGACCCGAGCGCCCTCGCGGACCAGGAGCCGTGCGGTCGCGAACCCGATCCCCGTCGGGCTGCCGGCACCCGTGACCAGCGCGACGCGCCCGTCGAACCTCGCCATGACGCGCGGACGCTAGCAGTGACGTCCCCCGGCGGCAGCGGCGGTAGGCTGCGCGCGCTCGGAGACCCGGAGGGCACGTCGTGCAGATCGAGAACGGCTTCACCGTCGACGTCCCCGCCGGACGGCTGTGGGCGTTCCTCCTCGACGTCGAACGGATCGCGCCGTGCATGCCCGGGGCCGAGCTGACGGAGATCGTCGACGACCGGACCTGGAAGGGGAAGGTCACGATGAAGCTCGGTCCGGTCTCGCTGGCGTTCGCGGGTACCGTCACGATGCAGGAGCGCGACGACGAAACGCGTCGCGTGAAGCTCATCGCCAAGGGGCTCGAGCAGAAGGGCAAGGGCGCCGCGAACGCCTCGATCACGAGCTGGCTCGAGCCGGCCGGTGAGCGGACCACCGTCAAGATGGTCGCGGACATCCAGCTGAGCGGCGCGGTCGCGCAGCTCTCACGCGGGCTCCTTCCCGAGGTCAGCAAGCGGCTCACGCAGGAGTTCGCCGACTGCCTCCGCGACACGGTCGTCGCGGGCGACGCGAGCTCCGTCGATGTGCTCGATGGGGCGGAGGCGGCCGCGGACGTCGGCGCCGCGAGGTCGGCCGGTGGCTCCCATCCCTCGCCGCCCGCGGCGACCGCATCCCCGCCGGCCATCCGCGGATTCCGGCTGGGCCTGGCCGCGCTCTGGGGCGCGATCGTGAGCGCGTTCCGGAAGCTGTTCGGCCAGCGGTGATCTCGGCGCTCGTCCTCGCCGCGGGGACCGCGTCCCGGTTCGGACGGACGAAGCAGCTCGAGGTCGTTCGCGGCAAGCCGCTCGCGCAACACGCGGTCGATGCGGCGGCGGACGCGGACGTCGACGAGCTCGTCATCGTCCTCGGCCACGACGCCGAGCTGGTCCGGAACGCGCTGCGGGTCCCACGGCGAGGTCGCACGATCGTGAACCCGGCGTACCGCACCGGGCTCGCCTCGTCGCTCCGCGAAGGCCTGCGGGCGCTCGCCCCCGAGAGCCAGGCCGCGGTCGTCCTGATGGCGGATCAACCGGGCATCGCCGTGACGCACGTCCGGGCGCTCGTCGATGCGTTCCGCGCGCGGTCCTCTCCCATCGTGCGGCTGCGGTTCGGGAACGGTCCCGGCCCCGCGCTGCTCGCGCGCGCGACGTGGGCCGAGGTCCAAGCCCTCGAGGGAGACGAGGGCGCACGCGTCCTGATGGAGCGTCACCCCGGCGTGGTGGAGGACGTCGACGTCGCGGGTGATGCCCCCGTCGACGTGGACGAGGTCGCGGATCTCGACCGCGCCTGATGCCGAACGACGAAGCGCCCCGGCGCGAGCCGGGGCGCTTCCGATCTACAGCTAGGTCGGGAGGGGCTAGCCGTAGAAGATGACGGTCACCCAGAAGCTCCCGTCTGACTCGAACACCCCGATCGCCACGTGGTCGTATCCCGACTGCAAGATGTTCTGCCGGTGGAACTTCGACGCCATGAACGCGGAATGCGCGGTCGGCAGGGAGTGAGCGACGCCCACGTTCTCGCCCCCCATCGACCAGTTCACCCCCCGCAGGACGTCGGACAGATCCTCCGAGTGGAACAGGGCGCCGTCGTCCGCCATCGCGCGGGAGTGCGCCAGGGCGTACTGCGACAGCACCCGGTCCAGCTTCAGCGCGTCGCGATCCTTCTTCTCACGCGCCGCGTTGGTGAGCTGGAGCATCTGCAGGCGGTCTTCCCGCGTGCCGGCTCGGGCATGGTCGGTCGCGAACCCCGAGAGCAGGGAAGAGACGCACAGGAGGAGCACGATCGCGATCCGCGACCGGCTCCGCAGAACTGCCTCCACGTCGACCTCCACGCTCGGGGTCCCGGCAGGCCGGGCTCCTGGGGAGGAGGCCCGGTCCTTCGGTAGCTCGGCTGCCCTTGCCATCCCTGGCGATGGGGCCCGCAGCTTTGCGCCCCGCCGTTCCCGACGGTTCGCCGTTTCGGGACCAACCCTTCGAAGGCGTTATCGGCCGCGGAGACGCGGAGGTTCAGTGCCCGTCCTACGGAAGAGACCTTCGGCATAGTCCGAACGGACCAGCCCCCGCCGGGCGCCCGACGACGTTTCAGCAGGAGGGGTTCAGGCGGCGATGCCGCAGGGCGGGCAGCACCCGGCGGACGCGCTCGACCTCGGCGAGATCGAGCTCGGCGACCGTGATCCCCACGCCGTCCGGGGCCCGAGCCACCACGGTCCCCCACGGGTCGACGACCAGGCTGTTACCGAAGTTGCGCCGCTCGCGGTCCGCCGGGCCCCAGGTTCCCCACTGTGCGGCGGCGACCACGAAGCACTGATCCTCGATCGCCCGCGCCCGCACGAGGACGTCCCAGTGATCCTTGCCGGTCTCGAACCGGAACGCCGCCGGGACGAACGCGATCGTCGCGCCTTGCACCGCGAGCTGCCGATAGAGCTCGGGGAAGCGGACGTCGTAGCAGATCGACAGACCCACGCGCCCGAACTCGGTCTCGGCGACCACGACGGCGTCACCGGCGGAATAGAGGAAGGACTCGCGGCTCGGCTGCCCGCCGGGGGGATCCGCATCGAAGAGGTGGATCTTCCGGTACGTCGCACGGAGCTCGCCGTCGCGGTCCAGGAGCACGCTCGTGTTGAAGACCCGCTCGCCGTCGAGCTCGAGGACGCTCCCACCGTGGATCCACATCCGGTGGCGCCGGGCGACCTCGCCGAGCCGCTCGACGCGAGGTCCGTCGAGCGGCTCGGCGGCCGCGCGGACCTGCGGGGCGGAGCCCTGACACGGCCACACCTCGGGCAGGGCCGCGAGATCCACGCGGGCCGACCCGGCGTCCTCCAGGAGCCCGAACACCTGCGCCTCGTTGGCGGCGACGTCGTCGCCGCAGTTCGTCTGGCAGAGCGCGACCCGCATCCGCGGGATGGTACGGGCAACGAGAGAGCCCCCGGCCGAGTGTGCGCCGGAGGCTCTCTGCGTGAACGGGGAATTCCGGTCAGGCCTGGAGCAGGAGCTCGGTCTCGATCTCGATCCTGACCTTCTTGCTCACGAGCCAGCCACCGGTCTCGACGGCGACGTTCCAGGTCATGTCCCAGTCCTCGCGGTCGATCTCGGCGCTCGCCGAGAACGCGGCGTGGACGGGAGCGTCTTCCATCGGTCCCGTGCCGAAGCCGTGGAACTCGGCGTCGAGCACGACCTCGCGGGTCACGTCCTTGATCGTGAGGTCGCCCACGAGCTGGAACGTTCGCTCGCCGGTCGGGCGGACCTCACGGCTGCGGAACGTCAGCTTCGGGAAGGTCTCGGCGTCGAGGAAGTCGGGGCTGCGCAGGTGGTTGTCGCGCATGTCCGTCTTCGTCTCGATGCTGGCGGCGTCGATCTCGACCTCCGCGAAGGAGTCCTCGAGCGTCTCGCCGATCACGATCTTCCCGTCGAACCCGTTGAAGCGGCCACGCACCCTGCTGAGCATGTGCCGGGCCACGAACTCGACGGTCGTGTGGGCCTGGTCGAACGCGTAGGTGCCGGGCGGCGGAAGCTCCACGCCCTGGATCGTGCGGGATACGGCCTCGGTCTGCGCCACGGTGGTTCCTCCTCGTCGTCGGGGCCTCTCCCCTCGAGAGGCGCTCCCTATACGGGAGTAAGTAACGGAACGAGAGTGTTAGGTATTCCGAGAGGCGAGGAGACGTCGATGGACGGAACGGATACGGGAAACGCGCAGGTCGGAGTACCATCCGGCCAGATGAGGGAGGGCGAGGGTCCCATCTGCGAGCACTTCCAGCGGGCCGCCGAGATCGTCGGCCGCCGGTGGAACCCGCAGCTGATCCGCGTCCTGCTGGCCGGCCCGGCCCGGTACCGCGACCTCAAGGCGGCGGTGCCCGCGATCTCCGACCACCTCCTGTCCTCGCGTCTCAAGGAGCTCGAAGCCGCCGACATCGTGTCGAGGACCGTCGATCACGGCCCGCCGGTCCGCGTCGAGTACGGCCTCACCACCGCCGGAGAAGGCCTGAGCGAGGTCATCGAGTCGCTCGGCGAGTGGGCGGAACGGTTCACGGACGTCGCCGACGCCGCGCCGGCGTCGATGGCCGACGCGAGCACCTAGCCGCTACGGCTCGCGCCACGGCCGCACCATCAGCCGCTCGTCCCGTGGCGGACCGAACCCGAACCGCTCGTAGAGCCCACGCGCGTCCTTGGTCTTGAGGTACCACTCGAGGGACGCCTGGGGGCCGTTCTCGACGGCCTCGCGGACGAGCTCGACGCCGAGCCCTCGACCCCGGTACGCCTCGAGCACGTAGACGTCGGCGAGCCACGCGAACCGCTCGCCGTCGCTCGCGACGCGACAGAACCCGATCTGCCGCGCGCCGTCGTAGAGGCCGACGACCCGGGCAGCGCCGCCGACGAGATCGACGACCTTCTCCCGGGTGCGCCCGAGCGCCCAGTACGCGGTCGTGAGATAGGCGTGAACGGCGTCATGACGAACCCGCCGCTCTGCATCACCGAGGAGCAGCTCGCCGAGGGGTTCGGCAT
>DASPIF010000459.1:0-4101 GCA_035629255.1 Actinomycetota bacterium
GTGCCTCCCGCGGTCGTAGGGGCTGTTCCGGTCGTCCATGGTAACCGGAGGCGTCTGTTCGCGTCCGGATCGTTGCGGCACAGTGGTCGCAGGGGGTCGGAGTGTCAGTACCTCGTTCTAGAGTTGCACGCATGTCGGACGCGATCTCCGCGGCAGACCACGCTCATGTGGCGGCATGTCGTGCGATGCGTCAGCTGCTCTCGGCGCTTGTCGATATCGAGTGGGATCAGTCGTGGACCGGCGACGGGGCGCGCGATCTGCCCCACTGGATCCAGATGCGGTACGGCATATCGAACTGGGAAGCGGGGCGTTGGTTGCGGGCGGCTCAGGCGCTCGAGACGCTGCCGGCGCTGTCGCGTGCGCTCGAGACGGGACGGCTCTGCCTGGACAAGGTGCTGGAGCTGTGTCGGTTCGTGACGCCGGAGACCGAGACCGATCACATCCGATGGGCGTCTCGGGTGTCGACGGCGACCGTTCGACGCCGCGCGGACGCCGAAGTGAAACGTGATCGCGAGGATCTGGTCGACGTCGAACGGTCGCGCTTCCTCGAGATGTGGTACTCGGACGAGGGACGGCGCTTCGGCATGGAGGCGAAGCTGCCCGCCGCCGAGGGCGCGGTCATCGAGCGTGCCATCGAACGTCTCATGCGCGACGTCCCGGCGATGCCGGACGAGGAGGACGAGGTGTACGCGCCGGCTCGCCGGGCGGATGCGCTCGTCGCGATGGCGTCGTCGGCGCTCGGCGCCGACGGCGATCGCGCGATGGTCGTGGTGCACGCACCGCTCGCGGCGCTGTCGCAGGACGGCCCGGGCGGCGAGGTCGAGAACGGTCCACCGGTGGCTGCCGCGGCGGTGCAGCGTCTGCTGTGCACCTCGCGGTTCCAGGCGGTGGTCGAGGACGGGTCCGGCAACGTCGTGGGGCTCGGCGAGCGGTCGCGGCTCGCGCCGGCGTGGATGCAGCGCCAGGTCCGCTACCGCGATCGCGAGTGCCGGTTCCCGGGCTGCGGCGCTCGTCGGTTCACCGAGGCGCACCACGTCACGTTCTGGCGCGACGGTGGCGAGACGACGCTGGAGAACCTCGTGCTGATCTGCGGGTTCCACCACCGGCTCGTCCATGAGCACGGCTGGACGATCGAACGTGCGGACGACGGCGAGGTCAGGTGGCGACGTCCCGACGGGACGCACCTCCGAGATGGCCCACCGGCGAGAGCTCCGACCGAACGGATGATCGCGTGACGCGTGACCGCTACGAAGCCGCGGCGATGGCGCGTTCGAGCACGGTCTCCCATGGGCGCGCCGCGACGGTGGGGACGCCGAGGCGCTCGCACTCGGCGGCGAGCCACTCGCCGTAGCGGGCGGAGGCGCGGGCACGGCGGAGCTGCGGCTCGCCCTCGCGGTCGGCGAAGTTGCGCGCGAGCTGGTCCTCGTCGTCGAGGAGGAACAGACCGCGGACGCGGCCGGCGTTCTCGACGTCGTCGTAGCGGTCCTTCGTCACGAGCGACGGGACGAGGAAGTCGCCCTCGAGGACGATCGGGGGCGAGGACCCGACGTGCTCGGCGATGACCGGCTCGAGCGCCTGCGTGACCTCCTCGGCGTTCGCGAGCGCGTGGGCGAGCATCCCGTCGTCGTCGAGCGCGACGATCACCTCGGGTTCGGTCTCCCAGCGATGGAGCTCGGGGTGCTCGCTCGGTGAGGTCATCCGCTGGACCGCGACGTAGAGGTCGTCGACCGCGGTGAGCGTGGCGTCGAACCGGCGCGAGAGCTCGAACGCGATCATCGACTTGCCGACGCCGCTCGGACCGCCGAGCAGCAGGACGTCCCAGGGGGGTCGCATCGCAGGCGCGCGCCGTGGCGGTGCGGGCTAGACCTTCGCGACCTGGTCGAAGGAGAGCTCGACGGGCGTCTCGCGGTCGAAGATGTTGACGAGGACCTTGAGCTTGCTCTGGTCGAGGTTGATCTCGCTGATCGTGCCGTTGAAGTCGGCGAACGGCCCCGAGATGATCCGCACGACGTCGTTCTCCTCGAAGCCGAGGCGGAACTGCGGCTTCGCCTCTTCCTTCTTGACCGCGAGGATCTTCTCGACCTCGCGGCGCGAGAGCGGCGTGGGCTTGGAGCCCGTGCCGCTCGCGACGAACCCGGTCACGCCCGGCGTGTTGCGGACCACGTACCAGGAGTCGTTGTCGTACTCCATCTTCACGAGCAGGTAGCCCGGGAACACCTTGCGTTGGACGACCTGCTTCTTGCCGCCCTTGATCTCCATGACGTCTTCCATCGGGATGTGGACGTCGAAGATCTTGTCCTCCATCTGCATCGTGTGGATGCGCGACTGGAGGTTGGTCTTCACCTTGTTCTCGTAGCCCGCGTACGTGTGGACGACGTACCAGTCGCCGGGCCCACGGAACGGATCGCGGGAGCGCGGCGTGGCGTCCTCGTCCCCGTCGGCGGTCTCGGTCGTGGTGGCGTCCTTCTTCTTCCTCCGCTTCGTCGCGGTCGCGGCGGGCGGCGCGGCTGCGACGTCCTCCGTGTCGGCCACCGGAGCGCCCGCGTCGGGGGTCTCGGCCTCCACCGGCTGCGCCTCGGGCGCGACGGCGTCCACGTCGGCGGGCGTGTCGTCCATCGCCTCCACGGCGCGCTCGGCCTCGATCGAGTCGGTCGTCGCTTCGACCTCCGGCGTGGGAACGGCCTCGGACGCTCGGAGCTCGTCGGCGGCCTCCGTCGCGTCGCCCTCGAGCGACTCGGCCTCGAGCGCCTCGACGGCCTCGATCGTCTCGACGGCGTCGGCGGAGACGCCCCCATCGTCCGTGGCGTCGTCGGTGTCCGCCGGCGGCGTTCCGACCGCGTCCATGTCGTCGCTCGAGTCGTCGCCGACGGGCATGCCCGGGACCGGCTCCTGCTCGTCGACCGGGACGCTGACGAGGTGCGTCGGACCGGTGCCGATCGCGTCGATCGTCGAGGGCAGGGACTCCTCCTCGTCGGCTTCCTGGAGGATCGCGACGCCGCGCTCGGGCGGCTCCTCGTCGGCCGGGACGGACGTCGACGCCTGGAAGGTGTCGCCGACCGGGACGTAGGGCTCGCCGAGATCGGCCGAGCTGCCGACGATCGGCGCGGCCTCGTCGACCTGCTCCTCGACATCGGGCGCGTCGAGCACGGCATCTCCCGCCGCTTCGTCGGTCGCGGTCTCGGCGGCCAGCGCGTCGTCGGCGGCGGGGCGCTCGTCGGCGCCGGGCGTGCGGTCGGTGGACTCGTCCATGGGTTGCCTCTCGGAAGGTCGGTCGATCAGCTCGTGAAGACGTCGAGGACGAAGCGCGAGAACACGGCGTCGAGCCCGAAGACGAACGCCGTCAACACCGTCACGGTGACGAGCACGACGATCGTGTAGGTGACGAGCTCCTGACGCGTCGGCCAGATGACCTTCTTCAGCTCCTGACGGACCTCCTTCAGGAACTGACGGGCGGTCGTGCGCTCCTTCTTCTGCTGGAGCTGCTGGCGGCGGGCCTGCGCGCTCGCCTGCGCACGCTCGACCTGCGTGCCCTGGCGGCGCTGCGCCCGCTTCATCTGCCGGTTCATCGAACACTCCCTCGTCGGGGCTTGCAGGGGCGGAGGGACTCGAACCCCCAACCGCCGGTTTTGGAGACCGGTGCTCTACCAGGTTGAGCTACGCCCCTCCGCACAGATCGGTCCGCCGGAGTGGGGGGCCGAACGCTCAGTATAGGAGCGCCTCGCGGAGCCCGGCAAAGCAACGGACGGTCGTCGTTCCTGCGGTTCCCGCAGGTCATGCCCGATGATTCGCCCGGTGATCCTCCGGCGCCCGTGGGCCCTCGAGGCGGGGCTCTTCCTCGTCTGCGTCGCGCTGCCGCTCGTCGTCGTGCCGCCGGCGACCCTGCCGTTCGCGGACGCGAAGCCGCTGTTCCTGACCGCCGGCGCCCTCCTGATCTGGGGCTCGGGGATCCCCACCGACCAGCGGCTCGCGGTGCCGGCCGCGGCGCTCGGCGGGGTCTCGGTGATCGCGTCGATCCTCGGCGTCGACCCCCTCGAGAGCCTGTACGGGACGACGCGACCGGTCGGGCTCGTGATGCTGGTCCCGGCGCTATGGATCGTCGTC
>DASPIF010000460.1:0-5693 GCA_035629255.1 Actinomycetota bacterium
GGACCGACAGCCCTCCGAGCAGTTCGCCACGCTCGGCACGATGATGCTGATCCCGCTGCTCGGGATGCTCGGCTGGGTCGCCGGCGCGGCGTATCCGTACTACCGGTTCATGAACGCGACCGTCGCGATCTTCGCGCTGACGGGCCTCGGCGCCTACGTCGCCGTCAAGTGGCTCTGGCAGCGGGAGGGCGCCGCCAGGATCGCCGGGGCACTCGCCGCCGTGCTGATCGTCGCGTCCTTCGGCTACATCTGGGTGAACGGTCGTGAGGCCGCCCAGTGGTCCGATCCCGAGAATCAATGGATCGACCAGCCGACGCGGACGGCGTTGTCGGCCGTCAACGCGGTCGTCGAGAACGCGCCCGAGGACTCCCCGGTCGTGTTCGTCGTCAACTTCCGCGACGAGTACCAGTCGTACGGCTGGTCGAAGACCTTCACGAACGTCTCGCGGACCGGTCTGCCGGGCGACGCCGTCAAGCGCTCGATGACGTACTTCGGCGACGTCGGATCGTTCCTCGCCGACGAGCCGACCGTCGCCACCGACGAGACCTACAACAAGATGTCGCGCGGCTTCCATCGCGAGCTGACCGAGCTCCGGGAGGAGTACACGGGTCCGCCGCTCGTCTTCCTGATCCGCCAGTTCAACGAGGGGACGACGAACGTCGATCTCCTGGACTCCGGTGACGAGACGCTGCTCGCGCTCGGCGAGGACATCGCGGTCGTGACCGGCGAAGGCCTCGTCACGCCGAGCCCGGAAGCGCTCGACGACGCCCGCGCCGCCGAAGCCGCGGTCGCCGAGTTCTACGCGGACCACCCCGGCATCCTCGGCAACCTCGGTCACAACCTGTGGGTGATCGTCGCGCTCGGCCTGCTGCTGGTCGTGCCCGGTCTGCTGGCCGCGCGGTTCTTCGCGCTCGACGGCACGTGGCTCCGGATCGCGCTGATCCCCGGCATGTCGATCGCGCTGACGATCCTCGCCGGCGTGATCGTCGTCGCGGTACGCCGCGCCCCGTTCTCGACGGCCGACGGCTGGGCGACGCTCGCGCTCGCGACGGCGATCGGAGCGGGGCTCCGCTTCGGCGAGCGACCGGTGATGCGGGTGCTGAACGCGTTCGGCGGGTTCTTCAACCGGATGTTCTCGACCTTCTCCAACGCGGACTTCGCGGCGCTGATGGGCAACCAGTTCCTCGTGATGGCCGCGGACGGCCTGATCCGAGGTTCGATCGCGAAGTCGATCGCGTTCGGGGGCCAGGAGGGCTTCGACATCACGACGGTGCCGTCGGCCGACTACCTGCTCAAGGTCGTCCTCGCGCTCTACGTCCCGTACACGTTCCTGTCGCCCTTCATCGGCGTCGTCATCGACCGGTTCGAGCGCCGGCGCGTCCTGGCCGTCTCGGCGATCGTGACCGCCGCGATCACGGCGGCGCTGGCGATCGGGATCATGCTCCCGCTCGGCAGCGACACCTCCGAGGGGAACATCACGGCGACCGTCGGGCTCGTCCTCGCGATGCTCGTGATGCAGGCCTGCGTCCGGGTCGCGCTCGCCGTCAAGTCCGCGGCGATGCCCGGCGTGCTCCACGGCAAGGACCTGATGAACGGCAACGGCCTCTCGCAGGCCGGCGGCGCGCTGTTCCAGGTCTTGGGCGCTGGGTTCGCCTTCGGCGCCGGCGGTGCGCTGCCCTCCTGGATCGTCGTGCTCGTCGGCGGGATCGCGCTCGTGGTAGCCGCGATCGTGGCGCTGCGGATCCAGCGGATGGAGATGACGAAGCACCTCACGTCGTTCGCTCAGGAGGCCAAGCGCGTCGTGAAGGACATCGCCGGCGGGATCCGAGAGGTCGCGTCGCGACCCGCCGCCGCGCTCGGCCTCTCATCGTTCCAGATGCTCAGGTACCAGTTCTGGGGGTTCGCGCTCGGCGTGTTCGCGCTGTACGCCCGGTCGCTCGTCGCGGGGGGCGACGCGGACACCGTCGCCCTCGGCATCGTGGGCGGTGGCGGGTTCGTCGGAGGAGCGCTCGGTCTCGTGCTCGCCCAGCGATGGAAGGATCGCATCGCGCCGATCCGCCTCCTGCTCGGCTCGATGATCGTCCTCGGCGGCAGCGCGCTCGTCCTCGGGTTCTGGGTGAGTCTCGCCGGGTTCAGCCTGCTGCTGTTCGCCGGGTTCTTCTCGTTCTTCCTCGGCAAGATCTCCGCCGACACGATCATGCAGCAGGCGATGCCCGACGACTTCCGCGGCCGCGCCTTCGCGTTGTTCGACATCGCCTACAACCTCGGGTTCATCGTGCCGGCCGTGATCCTGGTGCTGGTCTGGAACGACGATCGGGCGGGGTTGCTGCTCGTCGCGTCGGGCGCGGTCTTCCTCGCGCTGACCGCCCTGATCGCGCGCTGGGCAAGCCGGATCCGCGGGGACCTCGAACGCCAGGACGACCTCGAGCCGACGGCGCCCGAGACGCGATGACGTTCACGCCGCCGCCCTCACCGCACCCCGTCGAGGACGCGAGCGGCTACCAGCGCCATCTCCTCGCGCTGCTCGGCGACGACGACCCCGCCGACGTGCAGTCGGCCACGCCGGCCGCGTGGCGGGCGCTGATCGTCGAAGCCGGCGACGCGGTCGCGCAGCGACCCGACGACGAGGAATGGTCGGTCCTGGAGTGCCTCGGCCACGCGTTCGACGCCGAGATCGTGTCCTCGGCGCGGTACCGGTGGATCCTCGCCCACGACGAGCCGCCGCTCGCGGGCTACGACCAGGACCTTTGGGTCGATCGCCAGCGGCACCAGGAGGACGACCCCGAGATGCTCGCCGCGGCCCTCGAGGCGCTCCGCGCGGCGAACGTTGCGCTCTGGTCGCGGTCCTCGGCGAAGGAGCGCGCGCGGGTCGGCCACCACGCCGAACGCGGACCCGAGAGCTACGACCTGACGTTCCGGCTGCTCGCGGGGCACGACCGGTTCCATCTCGCGCAGGCCGGACGCGCGCTCGAGGCGTTCGGCGGCTAGCGCGCACTCCGCGAGGTGCCGGAGCTCACGACCGAGGACGTCACCCTCTTCTACGAGGTCGACGGCGACGGCGAACCTGTCAGCGTCCTCGCGCACGGGCTCACCAACAACCGCAACGAGCTCGCGGCGTTCACCCCGTTCGTCCCCGGTACCAAGGTCCGGCTCGACCTTCGCGGTCACGGGCGGTCGACCGCACCGCCGGCCGTGAGCTTCGCCTTCGCCGACTTCGCCGGCGACGTCGACGCGGTCGCGAGGCACGTCGGCGCGACGGTCGCCGTCGGGACGTCTCTCGGTGCCGGCGCCCTCGGGAACCTGGTCAGTCGCGTCCCGGATCGGTTCGATCGGATGGTCTGGCTCCTGCCGGCGGGTCTCGACCTGCCGTTCCCGCTCGCCGGCCGGTACCGCGACCTCGCGAGATCGTTCGACGGGCTGACGTCGCAGGAGATGCTCGAGCGCGTCGCCGGCGGCAGCCGCGATGTCGAGACGCCGTGGCGCCTCCAGGTCGACCGGCTGCTCTGGGAGCACGACGACCCGAGCGGCCTCGCGCGGGCCGTCCGCGGTGTCGTCGACGACCACCCGATCCCCGATCGCGAGCTGCTGCGCCGGGTCGAGATCCCGACGCTGATCTTGACGATCGGCGGCGACGAGATCCATCCGGCGGTGCTCGGCGAGATCTACGCCGACCTGCTTCCCAACGCCGAGCTCCTCGCCTTCGCGAGCCGGCAGGACCTGTTCGCCGATCTCGCGAGCGTGCTCGCCCGCGTCTCGGCGTTCATCGCGGGCACCGCGTGAGACGATGCTCGAGATGAGCGAGCTCGACGACTTCCGAGCCGCCAAGGACGCCTTCTTCCGTGACGATGCGCGGTCACCGTTGACGCACGAGCAGAGGGGATCGTTCGACGGGCTCGCCTACTTCCCCGAGAGCGATGCGCTCCGGATACAGGGCTCGCTCGAGACCGACGGCGTCGACACCGCGGAACCGATCGTCATGCAGACGACGACCGGCGGCCAGCAGGAGTACCGGCGCGCGGGCATCGTGCGTTTCGAGGTGGACGGAGAAGCCGCGCAGGTGACGCTCTTCTCCTCGCAGGAGATGGACGAGCTGTTCCTCCCGTTCCGCGACGCGACCAGCGGGCGCGAGACGTACGGGGCGGGGCGGTACCTCGAGGTCGATCCGCCCGACGACGGCGGCCGCATCGTCGTCGACTTCAACCTCGCGTACAACCCCTATTGCGCGTATAACCCGGAGTGGTCGTGCCCGATCCCACCGGGCGAGAACTGGCTCGCCGTTCCGATCCGCGCGGGCGAGCGATCGTTCCCCGGCGCCGTCGTCGGCTGACACGGGCGCGCGATCGTCGTTGGGTACGCTCTGGCGCGTGACCGAGGAGCTCAGCGCGACCGACGCCTACGTCACGACGTGCGAAGCCGTCGTCGTCGAGGTCCGCGACGGCGGCATCGTCCTCGACCGGACGGTCTTCTACGCGCGCGGCGGCGGGCAGCCCGGCGACACCGGGACGCTCCGCTGGAGCGACGGTGAGGTCCGCGTGACCGACACCGTCAAGGTCGCCGGAGAGGTCGTGCATAGCGTCGACGCTGCGCCGCCCGCGGTCGGGGCCGCCGTGACGTGCGAGATCGACTGGGACCGTCGACACACGCTGATGCGGACGCACACGGCGCTGCATGCCCTGTCGGGGATCGTGTTCCGCGATTACGGGGCGAAGGTCACGGGAGGCAACATGGAGCCGGGCGCCGCGCGGATGGACTTCGAGCTCGAGACGATCAGCTCCGAGTTCGGGCGTGAGGTCGAGGACAAGCTCAACGCCGAGCTCGCCGAGGACCATCCGGTGCGCGTCGGGTTCCTGCCGCGCGCCGAGGCGCTCGCCGATCCCGACCTGATCCGCACGAAGGTCAACCTGATCCCTGAGTCGGTCGATCCGATCCGCGTGATCGACATCGAGGGCCTCGACAAGCAGGCGGACGGCGGCACACATGTGCGCTCGACCGCAGAGATCGGTCGCGTCCGGGTCGCGAAGACCGAGAACAAGGGCAAGGGCTTCAAGCGCATGCGGATCGAGCTCGCCGACCCCTCCGCGGGGTGAGCTCGACCGCACGTCTCGAGGAGGCGGCGGCCGCGAGACGCCGCACGGATCTCGTCGGCGGCGGGCTCGCCGCCCTCGGGGCGCTGTTGTTCGGGGTGGTCGTCGTCCTCGGCAAGCGGGTCGTCGAAGGTCCGATGACGCCCGAGTCGATGCTCGCGTTCCGCTTCGGCGTCGCGGCGATCGTCCTGTTCGGCGCGCTGCTGATCCTGCGTCGGCCGCTGCTCGCCGTGAAGCAGGAGCGCACCGGCCTCGCGCTGCTCGCGATGTTCGGGTACGCGGTCGAAGCCACGTTCTTCTTCACGGCGATCCAACACGGGACGGTGGCCGCCGTGACGCTGCTCTTCTATCTCTATCCGGTGATCGTCACGCTCGCGGCGTGGCTGGTCGGCCGCGGAGCGCCCGCGATGCCGACGATCGTGGCGCTCGCGCTGGCCGTCGCAGGCGCCGCGATCGTGGTCGCGTCCGGCGACGGGCTGACGATCGAGGTCGCGGGCGTCGCGTTCGCGCTCGCGGCGGCCTTCACGTTCACGGCGTACCTGATCGGCACGGACATCGTGCTCCGGCGGACGAGCCCCCTCACCAGCGCGACGTGGGTGAGCGCCGGCG
>DASPIF010000461.1:0-4036 GCA_035629255.1 Actinomycetota bacterium
TCGCCTCCGTGTTCGGACAGGCCGCGCGTGAGCTCCGGCAACGCCGCGAGGTACTCCTCGACGTGGATCGGCTCGCCGATCACCCCGGTCGAGCACGGGATCACGCCGTCGGGCTCGAGGCCCAGGGCGGTCGCGACCTCTTGCGTGGTGCGCTCGGCGTCCTCGAGGCCGCGCGAGCCGGTCCCCGCGTTCGCCTGCCCGCTGTTGACGACGACCGCACGCGCCGAGCCGCCGACGATCCGCTTGCGCGCGAGCTCGACCGGCGCGGCCGCGAACGCGTTGGTCGTGAACAGTCCGGCCGTCGACGCCTCGGCGTCGACGACGAGCAGGCCGAGGTCGCGGCGACGCGAGGGCTTCATCCCGGCGACGACGCCGGACGCCCGGAACCCACGCGGGAACGTGACGCTCACGGGTACACCCCGACCGTCGCGAGCGCGGTCGTCTCGTCGATGCCGAACATCACGTTCAGGTTCTGGATCGCCTGGCCCGCCGCTCCCTTCACGAGGTTGTCGATCGCCCCGATCACGAACGCCGAGCCCGTGCGGCGATCGACCGCGGCCTGGAGCTCGACGACGTTCGAACCGCGCACGCGCTTCGTGTCGACCATCCCGTCGGGCGGGAGCACGCGGACGAACGGCTCGGACGCGTACGCCTCGCGCAGCGCGTCGACGAGCGCGTCAGTCGTCGTCCCTGCGGCGGCGCGCGCGAACGTCGTCGTCAGCACACCCCGCACGACCGGGACGAGATGGGGCACGAACGTCGCCGTCACCGCGACGCCCGTCGCGAGCTCGATCGCGCGCTCGATCTCGGGCGTGTGCTGATGGCGCGGGGCCCGGTACGGACGGACGCTCTCCTCGGTCGCGAGGTGGCTCGTCGTCGCCGAGAGCGACCTCCCCGCGCCCGACAGGCCCGTCTTGCCGTCGACGACGATCGGCCCGGGCTCGAGCAGCCCCGCCCGCAGCAGCGGCGCGACGCCGAGGACGACCGGGGTGGGGAAGCAGCCGGGGTTCGCGACGAGCTCGGCGCCGCGGACGTGTTCGCGGAAGGCCTCGGTCAGCCCGTAGACGGCCTTGTCGAGCCACGCCTCGGCCGGGTGCTCGAAGCCGTACCACTCGGGGTACGCACCCGCGTCGAGCCGGAAGTCGCCGCCGAGATCGATCACGCGCGTCCCGGCCTCGAGCAGGGCGGGCGCGATCTCGGCGCTCCGGCCGTGGGGGAGGGCGAGGAACGCGACGTCGGCGCCGGCGACCTCCTCGGGTTCGACGATCCGGGTATCGATCGAGGCGAGATGCGGGTGGACCTCGGCGACCGTCCGACCCACGCTCTCGGCTCCGGCCACCGCGACGATCTCGACCGGGTGGGGCGCGAGGAGCCGGACAAGCTCGCCGCCGGTGGTGCCAGCCACGCCGACGACACCGACCGAGACGCGCGCAGACCGTTCCATCCACATGAATATGCAGAGAACGCATGGAATCGTCAACAGGCGTCACCGTGCGGCGCGGCGACCCTCAGGTGCGGCGGCGGGCGGCGGGACGCGTCGCTCGGACGTACCCTGAGAAGAGATGGCGGACGATCGCTGCGTCGAGGGGAACTGCCCGAACCCCGTCGTGGTCCAGCGCGACGACGGCCGGTGCTACTACCACGGCAAGGTGTGGGACGGGCTCGCCGAGCGGCCGGAACGACGCGGGGCGAGCCGTCCCCGCGACTTCCTCGACGTCGGCGGCGGCAAGATCCGCGAACTGCCACGGGGCTGAGGTTCGTCGTCGCCGAGATCGCTCGGTTTGCCGCTCGCCTGATCGGTCCGTAGGTTCGGAACCGACCGACCCCGCTCCCCGAGGAGGTACCGATGCCCTCCCGTCTCAACCCGTACGTCACGTTCGACGGGAACGCCCGAGAGGCGATGAGTTTCTACAAGGACGTGTTCGGCGGCGAGCTGACGATCAACACGTTCGGCGAGTACGGCACCGACGACCCGGCGCTTGCCGACAAGACGATGCACGCGCAGCTCGAGACCTCGCAGGGGTTCACGCTGATGGCGTCGGACACCGCGCCGGGGATGGAGCACTCGCCGGGGAACAACATCGCCGTCAGCCTGAGCGGCGAGGACGCGAGCGAGCTCCGGGGTTACTGGGACAAGTTGTCGAACGGCGGCACCGTCGTCATGCCGCTCGAGAAGCAGATGTGGGGCGACGAGTTCGGCATGTGCGTCGACCCGTTCGGCATCTCGTGGATGGTGAACATCGGCCCGCCACGCTGAGCCCGACGTGCCGGGACGCTAGGGAACACCCCCGCCCGAGTGGTGCCACAGCCACAGGACGAGCATCGCGAGCGCCATCGCCAGCAACAACGCACCGGCCCAGGCGAGGAACCCCATCAGCGTCAGCGCGATGACCACGGTGCCGAGTCTGGCACGGGGCCAGCACGGTTGGATCGGGCACCGGAGGACGAGGAGGCCAGAGGTGTGATGGAGCAAGACGACGGCGCAGTGGGGCGCCTACGATGCTTGGTGATCGACTGCCCGGACCCACGGAGTCTGGCCACCTTCTACGAGCAGCTCTTGGGGTTGAGCAGGACCGAGGACACGGATGGATGGGTGACGCTGGGGACTCCTGGCGGCAGCGTGGACGTCGCATTCCAAAAGATCGACACGTACATCCCGCCGCGTTGGCCCGACCCGGATGCGCCTCAGCAGATGCATGTCGACGTGTTGGTGGACGACCTCGATATCTCGCAAGCCCACGTCATCGAGATGGGGGCGAGGCTCCTGCAGGGCTCCGACAAGCCGATCGGGTTCCGCGTCTTCGCCGACCCGGTGGGGCACCCCTTCTGTCTCGTGACGCCGGAGGGTGTGAGCTGATCCCGAGCCGGGGGAACCATGTCTCGCCACGCAGGTCGCTCGAACTTCCCCCGCGTTCAACCGGTGTGGATCTTGATGAGGAGTCGAACCCCATCATCGTGAGCGCGTGGTTCATTCGCGGTCCCCGACGACGCCGCGCGGACGCACGACGCGGAACATCTCCACGACGTGCATCTCTTCGCCGAAGGAATCGAGGCAGCGGTCGAAGCTCGAGTCGACGAACGGTAGGCGTCGAAGGTCCGCACGGACCCACGCGATCCGACCGCGCTCCGTCCTGGTCCGTTGCCGTCCCCGCTCGATCTGCGCCCAAGAGGGATCCAGCGCGGTCACGATCGCACCATGTCTGGAGGCGGCGATCGCCGTGTTCCCGTTCCCGGCCGCCACATCGAGCACGTGGCCTCCCGCGGCTACGCGAGCAGTCTCGACGAGCGTTCGCGAAGCCGGCTCGAGGATGCGAGACCAGAAGGAGTAGTCGCCGGCCGCGTACGAAGTCCGTCGCTTCGGGTTCGGCCCGGTCAGCGTGGCGGGACTCCGGGGTAACCACGACGCATCTCGAACGTCGCCACCCGAGACTCGCAACCCCGACGACGCGCCCAGCAGCGCCGCAGGTCAGTAGGGTAGTCCCAACGGGATTCGAACCGTGTCTCCACCTTGAGAGGGTGGGAGGGCATGCTTCCGTTACCTGCGGGTTCCGGCCGAAACGCCGCCTGACCTGCGCCTTTGTGTATTCACACAATCGCGTTGGTTCGCATCGTCTCGCGGTACGTCGCGGGACGGGCACGGGACCGGAACGCTCACGGCGTCCCGCCTCAACCTGAGGAGGCTGCGGGAGTTCCTCGTCCTCGCAGCCTCCTCGAGGCTCCGGATGACTGGCGCTACCGTTACTCGGTGATCTCGAGATCGCCGATGAGTCCTGAGGCACTCACCTCGAAGCTGGGGCCTTCGCCGGCGGCAACCTCGATACGCCGATCGCCAATCAGCGTCAGCCCTCGTACCGACACGCGGCTAGAGCCAGGAACCTTCAACCGGACATCACCGAACAACCTGAAGATTCTCAGCTTGGCTCCTTCGCCGGGTGGTTGATTCCGCAGATCCAGCCTCACGTCGCCGATGAGCACGACGATGCTCTCGTTGGTCCACCCAATCGGTAGCGCGTTCTCGGTGACGTCTCCAAGAAGC
>DASPIF010000462.1:0-4237 GCA_035629255.1 Actinomycetota bacterium
GGCGTGATCGAGCTCGGCTACATCGGAGGATTGGTGACGGCCGGTGGGAACGAGGCGGAGGTCGTCTCGGCCGTGCTGTTGTTCCGGGTTCTGACGTACGGCGTCCAGATCCCGCTCGGCGGGTTCACCTACCTCGTGTGGCGGGCGCGGACGTCCTGGCGAGCCGCGGCGGTTGCCCGGCGCGGCGAGCCCGTTCGGACCCGTTAACCGAGATCCGGCTGCGGCGCCGAGGCGGCTTCGTGCGTGTGGGCGCTCGCGCGCCGCATCGCGTGGTCCCGGATCTCCGTGCAGAACGCCGCGCTGGCGAGCGCGACGCCGGATCCGAGCAGCACGCCGGCGACGACGTCCGAGAGCCAGTGCGCGTGCAGGTAGACCCGCGACGACGCCATCACGAAGGCGAACGCGACCGCGGCGGCCTCCCACCTCCGCCGCTCGCGACCCGCCGGGAACAGGACGAGGACGAGCGCGACCGCCGTCGCGGCCCCGGCGACGGCGTGCCCGGACGGGAACGAGTTCCCGACGACGTCGACGAGCGGATCCGGTGGTCGCGCCCGCGCGAAGAACGCCTTGGCCGACGCCAGCACGATCTCCGCGGTCGCCCACGCGAGCAGCCACGTAGCCAGGGCACGCCACCTGGTGCGCCACGCGAGCCACGCAGCGACCAGGATGCGGAGGGGGATCGTGACGATGCCGCCGCCGATCACGTTCAGCGCCCGCGCGATGGCGGACAGCGGGGTGCTGCGGATGTCGTCGCTGAGACGGAAGACCTCGAGATCCCAGCGTCCGACGATCGCCACCGTCGTCGCGGTCGGGTCGTGGCGAGGTGGGCGACCCACCGCGGTGAAGACGATCGCCATCGACGCGAGCAGGAACGCCGCATGCCAGAAGGTTCGCCGGTGGTTCCTCAGCACCGGTCGGCCGTGCCCTGCCCGCCAGGGGCGGACGTCGTCGTCACGACGTTGCGCCCGCGCACGGCGGTGCGCCCGCGCCGCACAGATGCAGCCCGATCGCCGCGAGGTCCGTCACGAGGTCGTCGCGTCTCCGGAACCCGAGCGCCTGATCCGCCTCGAGCGCCAGGGTCGGGTCGGTGGTGCCACGGAACCGGTAGCGGTACTCGATGCAGCCCCCCTCGAACGTGTAGAAGCGGTTCAGTGCGTAGTTCGGGGGCAGCGCGATCGGAGCCTCGAACCGGCGCGTGCCGGCCTCGTCCTCTGCGGGGACGACCTCGACCGCGTCCCCGACGTCGCACCGTTCCGTGAGCCGGACCTCGACCGCCCGGAGACCGGCGCGGTCCGAGTCCAGCCAGAAGCCGAAGGCGCCGTTCGTGATGCGGGTCCCCCCGAGCGTCCAGCCGACCGGATACGCGTCGATACAGGGCAGAACCGACGCGCTTGGGACCGCCTGCGCCGCGAGGATGAGGATGCCGCGCTCCTCCGTGCCGTAAGCGCCGTGCATCTGGCCGTCCTCCGAGCCTCGGCCGGCACATTCGGGACGGTTGCCCTCGTCCTCGCCCGTCGCGCACGCGGATGAGCAGACGGTCACGAGGATCACCAGCGCAACACCCCGGACGCCGCCCGTCACGTGAACACCGCCCAGTTCTGCAGCACGAGGCTGAGCGCGAAGAACGCGACGAAGACGACCCAGACCGTTATCGCGACGCGCTTCACGCTCCACCGCTGGATCGGGATCGGGTCGCGTGGCGGGGCGAGTCGCCGGAACTCGCCGAGGAGATCGCGCCCGTCGACCTTCATCATCGACCGGACCTGCGTGGGACTCGCGACGCCGCGTGTCGCCGCGAACGCCTCGGCGATCTCCTCGGCGATGAAGAACTCGAGCGCGATCCGATAGACCGTCTCGGCGTCCGAGCGCAGCGCGAGGACGAGCATCATGTTCGCGAGGTCGACCGCCTGGCGCCACGGCGACGGACGGACCTGGACGAAGAACACGTCGATCAGCCGCAGCCGCCCGTCCTGCACCATGAGGTTCGCTGGCTTGATGTCGCGGTGCGCGAGCCCGGCCTCCCACAACCGGCGGACCAGCTCGAGGCCCTGGCGGATGACGGACTCGTCGACATCAGCGTCACTCAGCTCGACCGCGCCGTGGAAGAACTCCATCACGATCATGTACTCGGCCTCGGGCGTGATCTCGACCACACCGAGCGGCTGCGGCGTCGGAAGGCCGTGATCCTGCATCAGGCGCAGCGTGTAGTCCTCGTACTCGACGAACCGGCGTACCGTGCCGAACGGCGTCTCGTCCTCGAGCGCGCCATAGAGGATCTGCCGGCCGAGCTTGTACCAGCGGTCCGCGCGGACGTGGTTCTTCGCGTACAGCTTCGCGAAGGCGTACTGCTTCACACCGTCGGCCGTCGCGAGGGCGAGGCGCAGCGGTGTCGATCCGCCCGACCCCGACAGCCCGATCGGGACGATGTCGGTCACCTCGAGGCCGAGCTGTTCCAGGACCGCCTCGCGGATCGCCATCGCCCGGCGACCGGTGACGTCGAGGTGCGCCGTCTTGCCGCGGCGATACGTGACCGGGAAGACGTCGTTCGGCGTCAGGAGGCGGAAGGCGACGATCGGCGTCGCAACGCCGACCAGCAGTCCCAGGAACAGGTCGGTGACGTGGTCGACCGCGAGGTACATCCGTGCGAGGACCACGAGCCACACGACCACGGCGGCGGCACACTTCGCGAGGAACCGCTGTCGCCCCGCGGGTACGAGCGCGTACGCCATCCCGACCAACGTGACGGCGAGGGAGGCGACCGGCCGCGACGGCATCGAGAAGCCGTCCCAGTCGGTCAGGATCTCGACGCCGTACGGCCTGGGCCGTCCGATGAGGTTCGCCATCTGGAACGTGACGAGCTCGACGGCGATCACCACACCGAGGAAGACGAGCAGATGGCGCCACCGACGGAACGCGACGAGCGTGAGGATCGTCGCCCACCGCAGGGTGCGGAGCGGCCAGCGGCTGTCGATCCCGTCGATCAACTGCGTCGCGTCCGTCAGCCAGTCGCTGCGGTACCGGGCGACCCACGACAAGAGACGTGCGTCGAACCGGTCGACGGCGGCGGCGCTCGCGCTGAAGAAGACGCTCGCCAGCGTGGCGAAGAGCGCGACGATCACCAGCGTGACGAGGAGGCGGCCTGTGCGCCCGATCTGGCGAGGGAGCGGGGGCGGCGCACCGGTCGGGCGGCGTCGGAGGGCGCGCGGTTCCAGGTGACCGGCGGCCTGTCCGGTCGGGTTCTCGACGGCCATCGCGGGATGCTACCTACGTCCCCGTCGAGGGGAAGCCATGATCGTCGAGCCACGACGCGACGGCGACCTCGATGCCCAGACCGTCCACCTCGACGACCGTGTTGAGCTCACGGAGCTGAAGCGTCGTCAGCGCCCGCGAGACGTCGTCGATCACGTCGCCGACCCTCGGCCCGAACCGTTCCACGACGCTCTGATGGACCACGGGCGTCACGTTCTCGGCCGGTTGTAGGTCGCGGTCGTCGTCGAGGATCACGAGGTCGGACGCCTCGAGCATCGGGCTCGTGGTCAGCACCAGCGCGACGTCGACGACGCCGGTGGCGAGTGCGTCCTGCGTCAGCGGTCCGCTCAGGTCCAGAGCGACGAACGAGCCGACCGAGATGCCGTAGACCCGCTCGAGCCCGAGGAGGCAGAGCGGCCGAACGGGACATTCCGCCGGCCCGCCGAGCGTGACCCCCTCGACCTCAGCGAGGTCGGACAGGGACGCGACGCCATTGGCGGCCGCGAACCCCGTCGTCGTCGCGAACGCGTTGCGATCCTGCGCGGGGGCCGACGCCATCGCGATGAGGCCCCGCTGGGTGAGCCGCTCCTCGAGGGCGCGCCGGACCTCGGCGAGATCTGCGCTCGACGCGTGACGTCGCGTCAGGAACTCGAGCAGGCTGCCGGCGTACTCGGGGACGAGCTCGACCAGGCCGCGTTCGAGCGCGGGCTCGACGAACTCGCGCGGTCCGAGCCGGAACTGCCGGACCACGCGGATCCCCCGACGTTCGAGGGCCTGCGCGTAGAGCTCCGCGAGGATCGCGCTCTCGGTGAAGTCGAACGACGCCACGGTGACCGCGTCGTCGCCGAGCGCGAGCGAGGGCACCGGGTCCGCCGGCGCAGGAGCGACACCGACGCCGACGCACGCCGACAGGGCGATCGCCGCCACGATCGCCGAGATGCGCCGCATCCGAGCACGGTAGTCCACGAGCATCGACTCGTCCGAGATC
>DASPIF010000463.1:0-10455 GCA_035629255.1 Actinomycetota bacterium
CCTCCTCGGGAAGGCGTGACGCATGTCCGGACACTCGAAGTGGGCGACGATCAAGCGCAAGAAGGGCGCGGCGGACGCGAAGCGCAGCAACGAGTTCGCGAAGCTCCTCCGCTTCGTCGAGGTCGCGGCGCGCGAGGGCGGCAGCGGCGACCCGAAGGCGAACATGACGCTCGCCACCGCGATCGACAAGGCGCGCGCGGCGTCGGTCCCGAACGACAACATCGACCGCGCGATCAAGCGCGGGACCGGTGAGCTCGAGGGCGGCGCTCGGTACGAGGAGGTCACCTACGAGGGGTACGGCCCGGGCGGCGTCGCGCTGTTCATCGAGGCGCTGACCGACAACCGCAACCGGACCGCCCAGGAGGTCCGCCATGCGTTCACGCGCAACCACGGGAACCTCGGTGAGACGGGAACGACCGCGTGGATGTTCGCGAGGAAGGGCCTGATCCAGGTCGAGAAGGACCGAGCGCCCGACGAGGAGAGGCTGCTCGAGATCGCGCTCGAGGCGGGGGCCGACGATCTCACCGACGCCGAGAGCACCTGGGACATCACCACGGACCCGACGTCGTTCGCCGCCGTGCGCGACGCGATCAGCGCGGCCGGCATCGAGATGATCTCCGCCGAGCTGACGATGATCCCGCAGAACACGGTCCCGGTCGAGGGCGGCCAAGCGAAGCAGGTGCTCGCGCTGCTGGAGGCGCTCGAGGACCTCGACGACACCCAGAACGTCTACGCGAACTTCGACATCCCCGAGTCCGTGATGGCCGAACTATCCGCCTAGCGGCGCAGCACGAGCCGGAGGAACAGGAACAGCGGCAGGCGAGACCAGCACGCCTCGCCGGGATCGCGCTCGATCGCTTCCGGTGCGACCGCGGGTTCTCGAAGGCGTTCGGTCACGAACCCGGCCGACTCGAACGCCTCCCCGTAGGCCTCGAGCGGATATGCCATCCCCGCGAACCTCATCCTGAGGCCACCCCGCGAGAACGTCTCGTCGATGACCCGTGGCTCCAGGTACGTCCCGGTGATCCGGAATGCGGCTCCGGCCGTCCGGTCGTCGAAGACGCCTGCGTCGGCGGTCGGATGCACGACGCACACGGCGAACACGCCGGTCGGGGTGAGGACGCGAGCCGTCTCCGCGACGGCAGCGGCCAGGTCGTCGAGGTCCATCAGCGAGTTGTAGGCGACGACGAGATCGAACGATCCGTCGGGGAAGGGAAGGCGAGCGGCGTCTGCCAGGACGTAACGACCCGCGGCGTCCCCGTCCGAGGCCGCCATGATCAGCGTGGGCGAGATGTCGACACCGACGACGCGGTGACCGCGCGCGGCGAGATCGCGAGCCACCCGACCCTCTCCGCACCCGATCTCCAGCGTCGGCCCCGGGGACCCGGCACGATGTCCTCGAGGAACGCGGGCGCGTAGTCCCAGAAGGCGTCGTCCCCCGCGCGCCGAACCCACGCGATCCAGTTCGCCGACTCCCGCCCCCGATGCGCGCGGAACACCGCCGGTCGATAGCCCAGGTGCTTGAACCGCCCCGCGGCGTCTCCCACACTGAACAGGTGTTCGATTCGTGCGTGCTCGGGGTCGATCCCGGGCTGACGACGCTCGGGCTGGCGGCGGTCGCGAGGCGGGACCGCCGCCCCGAGCTCGTGTTCGCGGCCGCCGTGCGGACCTCCGCCGACGCCCCGGAAGCGGATCGCCTCCACACGATCGCCGAGGCCGTCCGGCTCGCGATCGCGGAGCACCGTCCCGACGCGGTCGCCGTCGAGCGTGTGGCCTGGAACAAGAACCAGCAGAGCGCGCTGCACGTCGCGCGGGCGACGGGTGTCGTGCTGTTGTGCGCCGCGGAGGCCGGTCTCGCGGTCGACGAGTACGGCCCGCTCGAGGTCAAGCTCGCCGTCACCGGCCAGGGCAACGCCGAGAAGGCGCAGGTCCGCGACGCGCTCGCGCGGTTCCACGGTCTCGCGGACGTGCCGACGCAGGCCGACGCCGCGGACGCGGTCGCCGTGGCGTTGTGCCACCTCACGCAGGCGCGTCTCAAGCGGGCGGCCGGCGAGCACGAACGGTCTGCGCGCACCGTGGACGTCAGCAGGTTGCGCGCGTGATCGCGTTCCTCGAAGGGCGGGTCGCCGACAAGCTCGGACCGACGCTCGTCCTCGATGTGAACGGCGTGGGGTACGAGATCTTGATCCCGACCTCGACGCTCGCGAAGGTCCCCGGTGTCGGCAAGGTCGCGCGCGTCCACACGCGCCTGGTCGTGCGCGACGACTCCATGACGCTGTACGGGTTCGCGACCGGGGACGAACGCGAGTTGTTCGATCTCCTCGTGACCGTGACCGGGGTCGGGCCGAAGGTCGCGCTGGCCTTCCTGTCGGTGATGTCGCCCGAGGTCCTCAGGCGCGCGATCGCGAGCGGCGACGTCGCCGCCCTCACCGGGGTCCCCGGGGTGGGCAAGAAGGTCGCGCAACGCGTCGCCCTCGATCTCAAGGACAAGCTTGGCGCGGACGTCGTCGTGATCGAAGGTCCGCTCGTGGACGTGCGCGAGGCGCTGCTCGCGCTCGGCCTGTCGCCGCAGGAGGCGAGCGAGGCGATGGTCGCGTTGCCGGCCGGGCCCGACCGGCCCGTCGAGGAGCTGTTGCGGCAAGCGCTCCAGCACGTCGGCCGGGGGTAGGTCGGTGGCCGAGGCTAAGGTGGGCGCGATGACCGACGAGCCGCGGATCGTCGACGCCGACGTCCCCGAGGAGGAGCACGCGTTCGACGCGGCGCTCCGCCCGCGCCATCTCGACGAGTTCGTCGGGCAGCAACGGATCAAGGAGCAGCTCCGCCTGCTGATCGACGGCGCGCGCGCGCGGAGCGAGACGGTCGATCACCTGTTGTTCTCGGGCCCACCGGGACTCGGCAAGACGACGCTCGCGGGCATCGTCGCGAACGAGCTGGGTGTCGGCTTCCAGCCGACGTCCGGCCCCGCACTCGACCGGCCGGGCGATCTCGCGGCGATCCTCACGAATCTCGAGGAGGGCGACGTCCTGTTCGTGGACGAGATCCACCGGATGCCGCGGCCCGTCGAGGAGGTGCTGTACCCGGCGCTCGAGGACTTCCAGCTCGACGTCGTCCTCGGCAAGGGGCCGAGCGCGCGGAGCATCAGGCTCGACCTGCCTCGGTTCACGCTCGTCGGCGCGACCACCCGCCCGGGGCGCATCACGCTGCCGCTGCGCGAGCGGTTCGGGTTCTCGCCGCGGCTGGACTACTACACGGTGCAGGACCTCGCGAGCATCGTCCGACGATCCGCCGGCATCCTCGCGGTCCTGATCGACGACGAGGGTGCGGACGAGATCGCGCGGCGTTCGCGCGGCACGCCCCGGGTGGCGAACCGCTTGCTCCGGCGGGTCCGCGACTTCGCCGAGGTTCGCCGCGACGGGGAGATCAGCGTCGAGGTCGCTCGCGCGGGCCTCGAGCTCTTCGACGTCGACGAGCTCGGTCTCGACCGGCTCGACCTCGCGATCCTGTCGACGATCGTCGAGAAGTTCGGCGGGGGACCGGTCGGCCTCTCGACGCTCGCGGCCGCCGTCGGCGAGGAGACGGATACCGTCGAGGACGTCTACGAGCCGTACCTGCTGCAGCTCGGCTTCCTCCAGCGGACGCCACGCGGCCGCGTCGCGTCCGAGCGGGCGTACCGGCATCTCGGTGTCGCCGAGGACGGCGTCCTGCCGCTCGCGTAACCGGGTCGAAGCGCTCCGCACGGCAGCCTGTATGCTGCGTCGTCCACCCCCAAGGAGGCTCCGACCAGCATGTTCGCCGCGTTCCTCGCCCAGGAGCAGGGCGGCGGGTCACTCGCCGCGCTCGCGCTCCCGCTGCTGATGCTCGTCGGGTTCTATTTCCTGCTGATCCGACCGCAGCGCACGCGGCAGCGGGCCCAGCAGGCGATGCTGTCGGCCCTCGACGTCGGCGACGACGTCATGACGTCGGGCGGCATCTTCGGCACCGTGACCGCGATCGACGACGAGGAAGGGGTCGTGACCGTCGAGATCGCGCCCGGCACGGAGATCAAGATGCTGCGGCAGGGGATCTCGCAGCGCTTCGGCGAGGAGGAGAACGCCGACGACGAGCTCGTCGACGACGCCACCGACGACGCCACCGACGAGGCGGACCGCGCGCCGTGACCGTCGAGCCGGCCCCCTCGCGTGAGCCGGCGGTGACCACCCCGGAGCCGGCGCCGATCCCGGCGCCGACCCCTCCGGCGGCCCCGGACGCCGAGCCGGAGCGTCTGACGCTCGATCTCGTCAAGGACGACGAGGAGCTGTCTCATTTCATCTCGGCGGCCGACCGCGTGATGGAGGGCCTCGGCTACACGGAGCACGGCTTCCGCCACGCGAACCTGAGCGCGCGGATCTCCTACAACGTGCTCACGCGCGCCGGGTTCGACGAGCACATGGCGAACCTCGCCTGCGTCGCCGGGTACCTGCACGACGTCGGGAACATGATCTCGCGCGTCGACCACGGTCAGACCGGCGCCCTCCTCGTCTACCACGCGCTCCGCGAGCGAGCGTCGGCGGCGGACCTCGCCCTGGTCGTCGCGGCCGTCGCGAACCACGAGGAGCCCGACGGCGCGGCGATCTCGCCGGTCTCGGCCGCGGTGATCCTCGCGGACAAGTCCGACGTGCACCGCAGCCGCGTCCGCAAGTCGGGACAGATCGAGTTCGACATCCACGACCGCGTGAACTTCGCGGCGGAGCAGTCGTTCCTGCGGGTAGACTCGATCGCGAAGACCGTCACCCTCGAGCTGACGATCGACACCGAGATCAGCCAGGTGATGGAGTACTTCGAGATCTTCCTCGGTCGTATGCAGATGTGTCGCAAGGCCGCCGAGGTCCTCGACTGTCGCTTCAAGCTCACGATCAACGGGGCGGAGCTCGCATGAGACGCACGCGCGGACTGTGGATCTCGATCGCGTTCGTGGTGCTGTTGGTCGCGGGATCCATCGCGGGGTACGTGACCGGGACGCGCCCCGTCCTCGGGCTGGACCTCGAGGGAGGGGTGTCGGTGATCCTGTCCGCGCCCGAGGACACCCCCGACGACGTGATGAACCAGGCGCTCGAGAACATCCGCAACCGGATCGACGCGTTCGGGACCGCGGAGCCGGTCCTCTTCGTCACCGGGACGACGATCGAGGTGCAGATCCCGGGACTCGCCCGCGGGACGATCGACCAGCGCGCGGATCCGCGGTCGTGCCTGGTCGATACGGATGAGAACAGCTACGGCTGCTTCGAAGAGGAGTCCGAGGCGACCGCGGCGCTCGAGGCCGCCGTCGTCACGCCGGTCGTCCGGCAGGCCTGTCTCGGGGGCGACGTGTATCCCGAGGACCCGCCGTGCTTCGCGACCGAGGAGGACGCGCAAGCGGCGCTCGAGACGATCACGGTGGAGCCGGCGCCCACCGCGACCGGACCGAGCGGCGCCACGGCCGCGACGACCGGGCCGACGGCGGCGACCGGACCCTCCGCGGCGACGGGGCCGACGTCCGCCACCGGCGCGACCGGTGAGGACGGCGCGACGGCGTTCTGCCTCGTCGGAACAGGGCTCGCCGAGGACCCCTGCGACTTCGAGACGCGGGCAGACGCCGAGGCGGCCCTCGAAGCGATCCCGATCGACACCACCGAGACGTTCTGCGTGACCGACGCCGACGGGGCGAACCTCGCGAGCGATGCCGGACCGATCTGTGAGCCGACGCGGGACGAGGCGCAAGCCGCGCTCGACGCGTTGTCCGTGCAGCGCTACGCGTCCGAGTTCTGCGTGGTGAGCTCCGCCGACCAGAACCTCGGGTGCTTCCTCACGCGCGACCGGGCCGAGGCCCGCCTGCAGGAGACGGGTCAGGAGCGGCTCCTGCAGGTGATCGGCCAGACGGCGCGGCTCGAGGAGCGCGAGGTCCTCCAGGTCTTGTCACCCGGTACGCCGAACTACGATGCAGCCGCGCTGACGTGCGCGATCCCCGAGGAGCAGGAGACGCCGGAGTGCTCCTTCGATGCGCTCCGCGACCAGGAGGTGACCTACCTCGACCGGGACGGCGAGACGAAGTACCTCCTCGGTCCCGTCGAGGTGACGGGCGAGGCGTTCACGCGGGCGCAGGCCATCTACAACGCGGGTGGCGGCGGCTCCGTGGGGACGGGCTGGACGATCAACTTCGACCTCACCCGCGAGGGCGCGGCCGCCTTCGCCGACGTCACGACGCGTCTCGCGCCGACGGGCGGCCAGCTCGCGATCGTCGTCGACCGCGAGGTCATCTCGGCACCGACCGTGCAGTCGCCGATCACCGGCGGCACCGGGGTGATCGAGGGCAGCTTCACCGAGAATCGCGCGAAGGACCTCGCCACGCAGCTGAACGCGGGCGCGCTACCGGTCGAGCTGAAGACCGAACAGGTCCTGACCGTCAGCCCGACGCTCGGCAAGGAATCGCTCGACCAGGGCGTGGTGGCGGGCGTCGCGGGGCTGATCCTGCTCGCGCTCTACCTCCTCTTCTATTACCGGATCCTCGCGGTCGTCGCGTGGCTCGGGATGGCGATCTGGGCCGTGCTCGCGTTCGCGCTGATCGCGCTCGCGGGTGAGACCGTCGGCTACAGCCTGACGCTCGCCGGCGTCGCGGGCCTCGTGATCTCGCTGGGAGTGACGGCGGACTCGTACATCGTGTTCTTCGAGCGGTTCAAGGACGAGGTCCATGCGGGGAAGTCGCCGCGGACCGCGGTGGCACCGGCGTTCAAGCGGTCGTTCCGGACGATCGTCGCGGCCGATATCGTCACGGCGCTCGCCGCGGTCGTGCTGTACCTGACGGCGATCAGCTCGGTGCGTGGGTTCGCGCTCACGCTCGGGGTCTCCGTCCTCCTCGACCTCTTCGTCGTGTACTTCTTCAAGCGCCCGGCGGCGTTCCTGCTGGCGCGGAACGAACGCCTCGTGACGATGCGCGGCCTCGGCGTGACGAGCGGCGTGGCGGCCGAGCGGCCGGCGGTGGCGGGAGGCTCCGAGTGAGCGGCGGTCGCGCGTTCCGGGTCTTCCGCGGGTACGAGGCGCCGAGCTTCGACCTCGTCCGGACACGCAACCGCTGGTTCGCGCTCTCCGGTGTCGTGCTGGTCCTCGCGCTGGCCGGGCTCGCGATCCGGCAGATCAACCTGTCGATCGACTTCACCGGCGGCACGCTGATCCAGTTCGAGAACCGCACTGACGTAGGCGTCGAGGACATCCGCGACCTCCTGGCCGCCGAGCCGTACGGTCGGGACGACGCGGAGATCCAGCTGGTCGGCGGGAACCGGCTCTCGATCCGGACGTCCTCGCTCACCGACCTGTCGAGCGAGGAGCGCACGGCGTTGATCGACGACCTCGCGGCGCGCGCGGGCATCTCGCCGAACGACGTGAACACGCAGGTCGTCGGGCCGACGTGGGGCGAGCAGATCTCCCGGCAGGCGCTGATCGGTCTCGTCATCGTCTTGGCCGCGATCACGCTGTACATCACGCTGCGGTTCGAGTGGAAGATGGCGATCGGCGCGATGGCCGCCGTGGTCCACGACGTCGTGATCACGGCCGGCATCTACGCGCTGACGGGGCGCGAGGTCTCGCCGGCGACGGTGATCGCGATCCTGACGATCCTCGGTTTCTCCCTCTACGACACGGTCGTGATCTTCGACAAGATCAAGGAGAACACAGACTCGCAGACCCTGATGGCGCGGCGTACCTACGAGGACGTCGCGAACTTCTCGCTCAACCACGTGCTGATGCGATCGCTCAACACCTCGCTGGTGGTCGTGCTCCCGATCCTGTCGCTGCTGCTGTTCGGCGGCGAGACGTTGAAGGACTTCGCGTTCGCGATGTTGATCGGCGTGATCACGGGCGCGTACTCGTCCGTCTTCATCGCCGCGCAGATCCTCGTGGTGCTCAAGGAGCGCGAGCCTCGCTACCAGACGCATCGCGCGCGCATCGAGGGACGCGGCGGCGAGCGGCGTCTGCGCGCCGTCGAGGTGCCCGCAACCGAGGCGGAGGCGCTCGGCGACGGGGGGAGCGAGCCGGCGGCGGTGGGTGCCGCGGCGGCGACCAGGGCGACGGCCAGGACCAGCACGTCGAGCCGTCCGAAGTCCAAGCGGAAGCCGCCCGCCAAGCGGAAGCGGAGGTAGTCCCATGGACCTCACGCAGGTGAAGGCGCTCGTCCGCGACGTGCCCGACTTCCCTCAGGAGGGGATCGTCTTCAAGGACATCACCCCGCTCCTGGCCGACGAGCTCGCGTTCTCGACGGTGATCGACCTGATCGTCGTCCATTTCGGGCGCGGCAACGTCGACAAGGTGGTCGGGATCGAGGCCCGGGGGTTCATCCTCGCCTCCCCGGTCGCGTACCACTTCGGCGCCGGGTTCGTGCCCGTGCGGAAGAAGGACAAGCTGCCATGGGAGACCGAGTCCGCCGAGTACTCGCTCGAGTACGGGACGGCGACGCTCGAGATCCACAAGGACGCCGTGACGCCGGGCGAGCGCGTCCTCGTCGTCGACGACGTCCTCGCGACCGGGGGGACCGCGCGCGCCACCGCGGAGCTCGTCGAGCGGATCGGTGGCAAGGTCATCGGGCTGGCGTTCCTGATCGAGCTCGGCTTCCTCAAGGGCCGCGAGCGGATCGCCGGGTACGACCTGTTCACCCTGCTCGAGTACTGAGGCGCATCCTCGGGCGTCCGCTGGGCCGGGTCTACACTTGCTCCGATGGACAGCAAGGAGCAGGTCAGGACCGAGCGTCGGGGTGGCCTACTCTCGCGTCTGCGTCCGAGCGACGCGCCGCGTGACGGGGTCGACGGCCTCCTCCAGGTCATCCGCACCTACAACGCGAAGGCCGACCTCAAGGAGATCGAGCGCGCGTACGCGTTCGCCGAGCGGCACCACGAAGGGCAGACGCGCAAGTCGGGCGAGCCCTTCATCCAGCATCCCCTCGCCGTCGCGCGGATCGTCGCCGACCTCGGTCTCGACACGACCACGCTGCAGGCGGCGCTGCTCCACGACACCGTCGAGGACACCGAGGTCTCGCTCGAGGACCTCGAGCGGGATTTCTCACCGGCCGTGGCGCGCATCGTCGATGGGCTCACGAAGCTCGAGTCGCTCACGTTCCGCAGCCGCGAGCAGGAGCAGGCCGAGAACGTCCGCAAGATGATCGTCGCGATGTCGGGTGACATCCGAGTCCTGCTGATCAAGCTCGCAGATCGCCTGCACAACATGCGGACGCTCGCGCCGCTCGCGCCCGACAAGCAGCGTCGGATCGCGACGGAGACCCTCGAGATCTACGCGCCGCTCGCGCACCGGCTCGGCGTCCAGCAGATCAAGTGGGAGCTCGAGGATCTCGCGTTCAAGGCGTTGCATCCGGGGCCGTACCGGGAGATCGCGAGCCTCGTCGAACGCCGACGCGGCGAACGGCAGCAGTACGTCGACGCGGTCCTCGACGCCGCGCGGACCCGGCTGCGCGAGGCGGGCGTCAAAGCCGACGTCGACGGTCGCCCCAAGCACCTGTACTCGATCTACGAGAAGATGGTGATCGGCGGCAAGGAGTTCAACGAGATCTACGACCTCGCCGGCGTCCGGATCCTGGTCGAGTCGGTCAAGGACGTGTACGCGGCCCTCGGCGCAGTCCATTCTCTCTGGAAGCCGGTTCCGGGCCGCTTCAAGGACTACGTCGCGATGCCCAAGTCGAACATGTACCAGTCGTTGCACACGACGGTCGTGGGGCCGCAGGGACGGCCGATCGAGGTGCAGATCCGCACGAAGGACATGCACCGGACCGCCGAGTTCGGGATCGCGGCGCACTGGCGCTACAAGGAGGGCGGCCGCGACGGGAGGAAGGCGAAGGACGCGGATCTCGCCTGGCTCGGCCAGATGCTCGACTGGCTCAAGGACATGGCCGACCCGCGTGAGTTCATGGAAGGCCTCAAGATCGACCTCTACGCGGGTCAGGTCTTCTGCTTCACCCCGAAGGGTGACGTCGTCAACCTTCCCGCCGGGGCGACGCCGGTGGACTTCGCCTACGCGATCCACACCGAGGTCGGCCATCGCGTGATCGGCGGGAAGGTGAACGGCAAGCTCGTGCCGCTCGACTACGAGCTCCGCACCGGCGACACCGTCGAGGTCCTCACCAGCAAGGCGCAGGGGGAGGGGCCGTCGCAGGACTGGCTCCGCTTCGTGAAGACGCCGCGCGCGCGCAACAAGATCCGCCAGTGGTTCAGCCGCGAGCGCCGCGAGGACGCACTCGAGGAGGGGCGCGACGCGCTCCAGCGGTTGATGCGAAGGCAGAACGTGCCTTTGAAGCGCCTCGCCACGGAGGAGGCCCTCGCCTCGCTCGCCGAGGAGATGAAGTTCCCGAGCCTCGAGGCACTGTACGTCGCGGTGGGGGATGGCCACGTCTCGCCGCAATCGGTGGTCGCGCGGCTCACCAGGTCGGTGCAGGACACGTCGGAC
>DASPIF010000464.1:0-9766 GCA_035629255.1 Actinomycetota bacterium
CGATGTCCACGGCGAGGGACGAGCTCTTCGACGTCATCGTGGCGCGGATCCGCTGCTGGTACTTGCCCCAGCCGAGCTGGACCAGCGACTGCTCGTTCAGCCGGATCCACGGGATGTCGCGGCTCGCGGCCTCGTCGACGATCGATTGCGTGGACGGTCCGAACGCCCGGCGCTCGGCCAGCAGGATCAGCCGCTCGAGCTCGGCAAGGAAATCGAAGTCCTTGCCCGGCCTGACCAGGTGATTGACGAGCCGGACGGCGAGCTCGCCGGCGGCGACGCCGACGCGCTCCTCCCAGTACCCGAAGATCACGTTGTACCGGCCGGGGTCGCCCGCGCTCCGCGTCTTGCCGCGGTACACGTGCGCGCCCGACTCGCGCTGGAGCTCGAGCGCGATGTGCTCGGCGACGTGACCGGCCCACGTGCCCTCGAGCAGCCGCTCGCGGAACCCACCCTGCTTGCCGAGCGAGCACGAGTGGTCGCCGACGCCCGGGAGCATCGCGAGGAGCCCGTCGACGAAGCCCGGGATCGTGTTCGACGGCCAGTGCTCGAGCACGCCGAGATCGACGAGCAGCCGGACGCACGGGTCGTAGCTCCAGTAGTTGGGGCCGCGGAAGACCTGCGTCTCGACGATCGTCAGGTCGGGCCGGAGCTTCGGTTTGCCCTCGACCGGCTCGGTCTTCGCGCGTCGGCGGTTCGTGGTCGCGGGCTTCGCGGCCGCGGACCGGTCCGCGTTCGTCTTCGGCTTGGCGGTCGTCACCGCTCGGCTCCCGCGCACGCGGCGAGGGCGCTCGCGAGGCGCGAGGTCATCCCGATGCCTCGCGCTCCCGACCGGCGGGCTCGGCGAGGAGGGAGCGCGAGCGCAGGTGGAACCACGTTCCCGAGGGCAACGAGTGCACGATCGCGCCGCTCACCATGATGGGCTTGAACCCCTTGGCCTTGTGCACGTCGGTGACGACGCGCGAGCCGTCGACGACGGTGACCGCTCCCCGGCCGATCACCTCCATCGCGCCGTCGCCGTGGACGACCGCGCACGTGTCCTCGTCGAGCCCGATCCCGACGAGCGACGGCGAGTGCGCGATCACGCTGAGGAGCCGGCCGAACCGACCGCGTTCGGCGAAGTGCTGATCGATCACGAGGCCAGACAGCACGCCGAGCCCCGCCGCGAGCTGCGCCATCCGGTTCTTGGGACTCTCCCCCGCCCGGCCGAACGCCATCATGTGCGACGCCATCGCGCTCGCACCCGCGCTCGTCCCCGCGAGGACCGCGCCCCGATCGTGCGCCCGGTGGATCGCGTCGCCGAGCCGCGTCCCGGCGACGGCGGCGGACAGACGGAGCTGGTTCCCCCCCGTGAGGAACACGCCGGTCGCATCCGACAGCGCGGCGGCGACCGCCTGGTCATCGGCCTGGTCACGCTCCTCGGGGCGGAGCCCGGTGACGCGTCCCACGCCGAGACCGCCGAACAGCTCGCGGTACCGCTCGGTAGCCGCATCCCCGAGCGAGGACGCCGTCGAGATCACGACCACGTGTCCTTCGGCGCCGCCTGCCCCCTCCACGAAGCGCGAGAGGATCACCTTGTCCCGGACCTTGTCCTCGGCGCCGCCGATCAGCATCACGGGACCGGCCGTCGCCAGCGCGCGCACGGATGGGGTCGACGAGCTCATCCGTCGAGTCTAGCCCGCGACCGGGCCCGGACCGGGTTCCTCAGTGCGGTGTCCGCTCGCTCCGGTTCGGATCGTCGGGCGCGCGCAGGATCAGCTGATCGTGGGGCTCGATGACGTCGACGGTCCCCTCGAGGCCGGGTTCGACGAGCAGCTCGAACCCCTCGCCCCGCACCAACTCGTCGCCGTCGACGCGCTCGTCCGTCAGCTCGAAGGTGACGCCGTCGCCCCGGCGCTGCAGCCGCACCGTCGCCGCGGGGTTGAAACGGCGCGCGGCGGTGTGTGTGCGCTGGAGGATGTCGCTCGCCCACTCGGTGAACTCGATCGCCATCTCGCGTGATGGTAGAGGCGCACGCAAGGCCTGCGGTGCGGGCGCGCCCGTCAGCCGCACGCGGTGACGGCGGCAGCGATCCCGTCGAGGTCGCCCGCCGCCTGCGCGCTCTCCGAGAACGACAGCGGGAAGTCGAGGACGTCAGGGTCGGAGAGCCGTTGCGCCAGCCTGTTGGCGGTCACCAGCCGGTGGACGTCGCCGCGCGACGGGTCGCGGTCGGACACCCACACCGCCGCCCCCGCGTCGACGACCGCGACGATGTACCACGCCCCGTCCACGCGGGAGGGACGAGAGACCGGCTCGCCGCGGACGGGGACGCGTCCGAGCGCCTCGACGAGGACCGATCGATAGGCCTCGGCGACCGGCGGACACCGGGGCGCCGCACCCGATGAGCACGCGGCGACGATGGCGAGGACGAGGACGCCGGAACCTCGAACGGCGGCGCGAGAGCGGTCCATCGAACCGTCACCTCGCGATCGAGAGCGCACGACTCATCGTGGCACCTCGGGGGTCGACGGGAGGCCGTGGTCAGCGAGGGTCCCGCTCCGAGAGGTCCCCTCGATGGCGGGTTACCGTGCGCCGATGAGCGCGCGGACCGGTGGCGGGCGACGGGTGCGCGGCGACGGGACGGCGCGGGCGATCCGGCTCGTCGGCGCCGGGGGCGAGCCCGTCGATCTGCGTCGGACGCTCAACTCACATGGGTTCGTCGACCTGCCGCCGATGCGCCCGGACGACGACTATCGGGCCGTCGAGATGACCCTGCCCGTCCGGGGTTCCCGGCCACGTCGCGTGCGCGTCGAGGCCGCCGGCCGTACGGCGGCGAGGCTCGTCGTCCTCGGGCGCGCGCCCGCGGACCGGACGCTCGACGAGCTCGAGACGGTCGTTCGTCACGTCCTGCTGCTCGATGCCGATCTGTCGCCCTTCTACGAGACGGCGTCCGCGGACCCGGACCTCGCGTGGGTCACCTCCGGGGCGGGGCGGATGATCCGCAGCCCGACCGTGTTCGAGGACGTCGCGAAGACGATCTGCACCACGAACTGCGCGTGGAGCGCGACGGTCCGGATGGTCCGGGCGCTCGTGACGCATCTGGGTGACCCGGCGATCGGCGCGCCGGCGGACGGCCCCGAGGGTCGCGCCTTCCCGACCCCGGGCGCGATGGCCGAGGCCGGTGAGGCCTTCTACCGCGAAGTCGTCCGGGCGGGCTACCGAGGGCCGTACCTGATGTCGCTCGCACGGGCGGTCGCGCATGGCGACGTCGAGCTCGAGGCACTCGGCCGCGCGAGCGCCGACGAGCTCCCCGACGACGAGCTCGAGGCGATCCTCCTCGCGTTGCCGGGGGTCGGCCCGTACGCCGCGGCGCACATCATGATGATGCTCGGGCGGTACCACCGGCTGATCCTCGATTCGTGGACGCGGCCGACCTTCGCGAGGAAGGTCGGCCGACGGAGCGTCACGGACGCATCGATCGTGCGGCGGTTCCGACGCTACGGGCCGTACGCGGGCCTCGCGTTCTGGCTGTTCCTCACCGAGGACTGGGTGGCGTGAGCGCCCGGATCCCACGCCGCGCCCGGATCCCGCGCCGCGCTCGGAGCGCGTGGGACTTCGTCCGCCGCGAGGGGCGGACGTTCCGGCAGGGATCCGTCGCGCTGCTGTTGAGCACGTTCGCGGGGTTCGTCGCCGGGCTCACGCTCGCGAGCATCACCGGGACGCTCGAGCGACTGCCCGGACTCCTCGTCCTGATCCCGGCGGCGGTCGGGATGAAGGGCACGATCTTCGGCGCGATCGGCGCGCGCCTCGGCACGGCGAACGCGGTGGGTCTGTTCACCCCGTCGCTCACGCGCGGCACCGTCCTGTACCGGAACGTGTACGTCGCGATCGTCACGACGTTCACGTCCTCGCTGTGGCTCGCGCTCCTGGCCCGCGGCGCGTCCGCCGTGTTCGGTGTCCGGTCGATCTCCGTGTGGGACCTCGCGCTGATCTCGATCGTCGGCGGCGCGCTCGGGTCGTTGCTGATCCTGATGATCACGCTCGTCGTGTCGGGGCTGTCGTACCGGCGTGGCTGGGATCTCGACGCCGTGACGACCCCGATGGTCACGGCGCTCGGCGACATGACGACGTTGCCGAGCCTGTTCCTCGCGACGTACCTCGTCCGCAACGAGCTCGTGGCGCGGTCGGCGACCGCCCTGGCGATCGCGGTGGCGATCTACGCGGCGATCCGCGCGTACACCGTGGCGGACGCGGCGATCCGCCGGATCGTGCTCGAGATGACGGCGACGATCCTGCTGACGCCGATCCTGGACATCCTGGCCGGCGCGATCCTGCAGGCGCGACGCCCACAGCTCGACGCCGTGCCCGTGCTGCTCGCGCTGATCCCGCCGTTCGTCTCGCAGGCGGGGGCGCTCGGCGGGATCTTCTCGTCGCGGATCACCTCGAAGCTCCAGATCGGTGTGATCACCGCTCGCGGCCGTCCCGAGGCGCCGGCGATGCTCGACGCCGCGATCGTCGGGGCGCTGTCGGTGATCGTGTTCGCGGCGATCGGCGCGCTCGCGTACCTGCTCGGGCACGCGACGGATCTCGAGGCCGTGCCCAGCTTCGGATCGTTGCTCGGCGGGACGATGCTCGCGGGCGTGATCGTGACCCCGCTCACGATCGTCGCGAGCTACTACCTCGCGATCGTGACGTATCGGTTCGGGCTCGATCCCGACAACCAGAGCGTCCCGATCATCACCAGCCTCATGGACCTGACCGGCGTCGCCGTCGTCCTGTTCGTCATGACATCATCGGGGGTGCTACCGCATGGATGAACAACCCCGGTCCGTCAAGGACCTCCTGATCGAGGCGAAGGACGCCTCGGAGCTCATGGTCGACCTCGCGTACGCGGCCGTCTTCTTCAACGAAGAGCCGCTCGCCCGGGAGGTCGAGCGCCTCGAGGAGCGCATGAGCGACCACCTGCGCCGGCTGCGCATGGTCGCGATGCTCGCGGCGCGCAACCCCGACGACGCCGAGAGCATGGCGGGCGTCCTGTGGGTCGCGGACGCGATCGAGAAGGTCGGCGACGCCGCGAGCGACATCGGCCGCGTTGTCGAGGCCAAGCTCGGGATCCCCGACGCGCTCCGCCGCGACCTCCGGCACGCCGACGAGATGACCGCTCGGGTCAAGGTGCGCGACGGCTCGAGCGTCCTCGGGCGCACCCTGCGCGACCTGTCGCTGCCGACCGAGACGGGGATGTGGGTCATGGCGATCCGGAGTGGGATCGCGTGGCGGTTCGACCCCGGCCCCGACGACGTCCTGTCCTCGGGCGACGTGCTGCTGGTGCGCGGCCCGGAGGAGGGCGTGAACCTGCTCCGGGACCTCGCCGGGGCGCCGTCCCTGCCCGAGCCGCCGGACGACGACGCTCCGCCGCTGTCCGAGCTCGACCGCGCCGTCGACATCCTGGTCGAGCTCAAGGACCTGTCCGAGGCGGCGGTCGGGCTCGCGTACTCGTCGCTCCTGTTCAACGATCGGTCGCTCGCGGCCGAGGTCGGCGCCCTCGAGGCGCGGAGCGACACCCTCCACGACGAGCTCGAGTCCTGGGTGCTGCGCTCGGCGCCCGAGGCTCGCGACCCCGACGAGCTCCGGGGGTTGCTGCGGCTGGCGAGCGCGAGCGAGTCGATGTGCGACGCCGCCCGCGACATGACCTGGTACGTCGAGCACGGCGAGCCGCTGCATCCCGTCGTCCAGATGGCGCTCGAGGAGACCGAGGAGACGAGCGCCGAGACCGTGGTCGAGGCCGGATCGCCGGCGGACGGCCGCTCGCTCGCCGAGCTCCGCCTCGAGACCGAGACGGGGATGTTCGTCCTCGCGGTTCAGCGCGGCGCGCGCTGGAGCTACCGGCCTCGCGGGCGCCTCCAGCTCCGGGCGGGCGACCGGGTGATCGCCGTCGGTCCCGAGGAGGGCGCCGCCGAGCTCGAGGCGCTGTGCCACGTGTCCGCCCCGGCGCCTGCTTGAGGACGACGAAGGCACGCCGGTACCTTCCCGACGCCGGACGCATCCTTGAACGCGTGCGGGCGCGGTCATAGCCTCCGCCCGTGGACGCCTTCGTGTTCCTGCGGGCCCAGCCCGGCAAGGTCGAGGATGTCGTCGCGCAGATCCAGGCGTCGAAGGGCGTTCGGCACGCCGTCACGACGGTCGGCGACTGGGACGTCCTCGCGGCGGTCCACGGTCCGGACCTGATCGGCATCGCGACCGACGTCCTCCGCTTCATCCATCGGATCGAGGGGGTCGAGCGCACGCAGACGGCGCCCGTCGTCCCCGCCGACGTGATGGGGCTCGCCGGCGGCGGGCTCGGCGCGACCCTGCCGCTCCAGCGCGTCGGGGAGGCCTGCTACGTCCGCATCCGCACGAACCCGGACGCGACCACGGACATCTTCGAAGCCCTCGCGGAGATGGAGGAGCTCGCGGGGGTGGCGCTGATCGGTGGCGCGGACGACCTCCTCGCCGAGGTGCCGGGCTCCTGGGACATGGGCGCCCGGGTGGTCCTCGAGCGCCTCGCGGCGATCCCGGGCGTGCGGTCGACGAACACGCTCGTGGCGGTTCCCGTGCTTCCGTCGGACGACGACCGCGACGCGTTCTCCGCCTGGAGCTGACGCCGAACCGGACGAACCGCGTCAGACGCGGACGTCGGAGAACCGCAGGTGCTCCTCGGTGACCCGGAGCTCCTCCACCTCGCTCGCGCCGAGCGAGGCGAGCCACGAGAGCATCCGGTCGACCAGCCACTCGGGAGCGCTCGCGCCCGACGTGACCCCGACGACGTCGGCGGCGGTGACCCAGGCGGGATCGACCTCGGTGTCGTCGTCCACCAGGTAGGCAGGCGTCCCGCGCTCGCGCGCGACCTCCGCGAGACGCTTCGAGTTCGAGGAGTTGTCCGATCCGATGACCAGCACCACGTCGGCGCGCATCGCGAGCTCCTTCACCGCGTCCTGGCGGTTCTGGGTCGCGTAGCAGATGTCCTCGCGCGGCGGCCCGGCGAGGTGCGGGAACCGTTCGCGCAGCACGCGAACGATCTCGATCGTCTCGTCGACGGACAGCGTCGTCTGCGTCAGGTAGGTCAGCTCGCCCGGAGGTAGGTCGATGGTGCGCGCCTCGGCGACGTCCTGGACCAGGATCGTCCGGTCGGGGGCCTGACCCATGGTCCCGACGACCTCCTCGTGGCCCGCGTGTCCGATCAGCACGATCGTGCGGTCGTCGCTGGCGAACCGACGCGCCTCGAGGTGGACCTTCGTCACGAGCGGGCACGTCGCGTCGAGGACCGTCAGGCCACGTGACCGGGCATTGTCGTACACCTCGGGAGCGACCCCGTGGGCCGACAGCACGACGACCTGGCCGCTCGGGACCTGGGTCTCCTCGTCGACGAAGATCGCTCCTTTCGCCTCGAGATCGCGTACCACGTGCGCGTTGTGGACGATCTGCTTGCGAACGTAGACCGGCGCCCCGTGGCTCTCGAGGGCGCGCTCGACGGCGTCGACGGCGCGCTCGACCCCCGCGCAGTACCCGCGCGGGGCGGCGAGCAATACCTTCCGAGGCATACCGCCATCGTACCGGCGCCCGGTTCAAACCCGCCCGCCTGACCAGCGGTCAAGCGGTTGCGGCCGAGAGGTTTGCCGAACGTCAGAGGCCATCGGTACGGTCGAACGGACGTACTCGGACGTGCCGACCCGCCGGAGGCACGCTCCGTCCCTCCCCCCACCGACCTCTGGTCCTTCACGCCCGGTGACGGATCTGTGGTCCGGCGCGGGGCAGGACGGGATCGTCGCGGACGGAGACGTCGCTAGGTCGCACCGAAGACCCCGACACGAGGAGGTGATCGAACACCCACGACCTACCGCGGGTCGGTCTCGCATGCCCGCGCGAGCCGACACGGATCCGGTCGCCAACCGGCATCCACCGCGGGGGTGAAACCACGATGATCCGACGTCCATCCATCCGCCGCGCCCTCGGCGCGGCGCTCATCGGAGCGGCGCTCGTCCCGGTGGCTCCGGCCGCCATGGCGAACGCCGCCGCCGAGGTCCCGCATCGCGTCTGCGCCTACGACTGGCGCGAGGGGACCTGGCACATCAAGCAGCTGATCAGATGCGCGGCGCGGCGCTGGGACGCCCCCGGCTCCCCCGACCAGGCGGTTGCCGTCGCGCGATGTGAGTCCGGCCTGCGTCCCCGGGCCTACAACCCCAACGGCTACGCCGGGCTCTTCCAGCAGTCCACCCGCTACTGGCCTCCACGAGCCGACCAGTTCGGCCAGCCCGATCGGTCCGTCTACAACGCCCGAGCGAACATCATCGTCTCGGTGCGGATGGCGGCGGGATCGGACTCGTGGAGCGCGTGGGCCGGGTGCGGCTGATCTCCGATCCCCATGGCCGTGGTGCGTGCGGCCCCGCGGAGGTGCGGGGCCGCACGCCTTCCCACCGCTAGGTGACAGGCCCGGGGCGGGAGCGACCGAGCACGGCGTCGCGCACCCCGTCGGGACCCGCAACGACGGCGGCCGCCCCCTCGACGTCGTGATCGGCGACGACGCGGAGCGCCGGATACGCATCCAACGCCCGGCGCACGAAGCCGTCGAAGACCGCCCCGAACACCACGACGACGTGCGGACGCTCTTCGTGCAGCTGCGCGAGCGCGAGCTCCTCGTCGCTCGCCCCGGCGGCGAGCTCCCAGTCCGCGGAGACGGCGGCGCGCTTCAGCGCGGCGAGCGTCTCGACGTCGGGCGCGACGCACAGCACCTTCAGCGCGCGGCACATCGTTACAGCCAGTCCCGACGCCGGAACACGACGTAGAGCGCGCCCGCCGAGACCGCCATGATGGCGAGCGCCATCGGGTAGCCGAGCCGCCACGACAGCTCGGGCATGTCGGTGAAGTTCATCCCGTAGATCCCCGCGACGAGCGTCGGCACGAGGATGATCCCGGCCCACGCGGACAGCTTCTTCATCACGACGTTGAGTCGGTTCGACGCCTGGGCGAGGCGCGCCTCGAGCGCCGAGGTCAGGAGCTCACGGATGTTGTCGACCAGCTCGAGCGTGCGGATCACGTGGTCGAGCACGTCGCGGAAGTAGGGCGCGAGCGCTCGCGTGACGACGTCGTCGCGCTCGTGCAGGAGGTCGATCACCTCGCGCAGGGGGGCGACCGCGCGCCGGAACCGGACGATGCGTCGCTTGAGGAGGAAGATCCGCTCCTGCAACCCGTCCTCGGCCTCGTCCTCGAACACGGCCTGCTCGATGTCGTCGGCGAGGTCCTCGATCCGCTCGACGGCGTCCAGGTAGCCGTCGACGATGTCGTCCAGGAGCGCGTAGAGGTAGAACCCGATGCCTTCCGCGGCGAGATGATGCTCGCGCTGCGAGCGCGCGACCGTGTGATCGAGCGGCAGCAACGGCGCTCGCCGGATCGTCAGCAGGTACAGGTCCTCGCCGACGAAGAGATGGAGCTCGGAGTCGATCAGCTCGTCGTCCGCGCCGAGCGCGATGCCGTGCACGGCGACGAAGACGTACCGCTCGTAGAACTCGACCTTCGAGCGCTGCCCCCATCGCCGGCTGTCCTCGACGGAGAGCTCGTGGAGGCCGAGCGTCGTCTGCAGCTCGCCGAGCTCGTCGTCGGTCGGCTCGACGACGTCGATCCAGATCCGACGCTCGCGGTCCTCCCGGCACGACTGCACGTGCGCGGCGTCGAACGGCCCCTCGTCCTCGAGGCCCCCCGCCCGATAGATCCGGCTGGTGATCACGGCGGGCGGAGCGTACCGGAGCGCCATCGCGCA
>DASPIF010000465.1:0-10319 GCA_035629255.1 Actinomycetota bacterium
CGTCGGCGCGTCGTCGCCACCGCTCACGATCATCGCGCCCAAGCCGCCGACGATCAGCACCGCGCCAGCGGCCATCGCGGCGATGCGCGAGATCCCGGCCGTCCACGCGCCTCGCGTCGACCCGTCGCCTCGCGATGGCCCCGTCGCCGCCGAGGACGTGACCTCACGGCCCGCGCCCACGAGCGCACCGTCGACATCGTCGATCTCGTCGTCGCCAAGCGTCGCAGCGTCGACGTTCATGGGTACCCCGGCCGGCGCGATCGGCTCGGCGAACAGCCGGCCGAGCAGTGCGGTCAGCGAAGCGAGCCCGACCCCCTTCTCGAGGTAGCCGTCCGCGTCGTTTGGCGCCGTCGCCGGATCGATCGGGGACGACGTGAACACGACGACCTTGGCGTCGGGGGCCCCGCGACGGAGCCGGCCGATCGTGCCGCCGCCCGGGCCATCGATGAGCAGCTCGTCGTCGATCACGACGGCGTCGGGCTGATCGCGGCGGACCGCGATCATCATGTCCTCGCGGGTGCGCGCCTCGCCGGTCACCTCGAACCCGTCGTCCTCGAGGAACCGGCGTACCAGGGCGCGCGTCACGTAGATGTTCCCCGCGATGAACACCCTGATCCGGTCGGCCGCCATGACGAGTCGCCTCCGTCGGTCCGTAGCTGTCCGGCATCGTAGCGAAGTCCCCGCCCTCGCAATGCGGCACATCGTGGCAGCACGCCGTCCGACCGGCTACGGCCGGAAGGCGCGAGGTCGCCTGTCGAAAGGGGGCGTCGATGCGGTTGCGCGAGGGAACAACGAGAGCGGACCGGCGGCGCTGCCGATCAGGCGGTGATCTCGGGCTCCCGGGCCGCCAACGCCGCGCGCGTGGCGAGGAGATCGTCCACGTCGTCGAGTGCCAGCGGCTTGGCGAAGTAGTAGCCCTGGCCGAGATCGCACTTCAGGTCGAGCAGCTTCTCGAGCTGGTCGGCGCGCTCGATGCCCTCCGCCACGGGCCGGAGCTTGAGGATGCTGGCGAGCTCGATGATGGCCGCCGTCAGCGCCGATTCCTCGCCGCCCTCGTTGACGCCGTCGACGAAGGACTTGTCGACCTTGAGGATGTCGACGGGGAACCGACGGATGTAGTTGAGGCTCGAGTAGCCGGTGCCGAAGTCGTCGACCGCCAGGCGGACCCCGAGCTCCTTCAGCTCAGCGAGCCGCTGGATCGACAGCTCCATGTCCTGCATCATCACGGACTCCGTGATCTCCAGGACCAGATCGAAGGGATCGAGCCCGGTCTCCATCAGGATCTCGGCGACCTCGGACACGATCTCCGGGCGCTGGAGCTGACGTACCGAGAGGTTGACGGCCATGTGGAGCGGAGGCTCCGAGGGATAGCGCTCTTGGAGAGCCTTCCCGCGGAGCGCCGCCTCGTGCAGGACCCACTTGCCGATCGGGACGATCAGCCCCGTCTCCTCGGCGAGCGGGATGAAATCGAGCGGCGGGATCATGCCGCGCTGGGGGTGCACCCAGCGGAGGAGGGCCTCGAAGCCGTCGATCATGCCGGTCGCGAGCTCGATCACCGGCTGGTAATGCAGGACGAACTCGTGGTTGTCGACCGCGCGCTGCAGGTCGGCCTTGAGCTCGAGTCGCTTGAGCGCCGTGTCGTGCATCGCCGGCTCGAACACCTGGTAGCGGCCCTTGCCGCCCTCCTTCGCCATGTACATCGCGACATCGGCGTTGCGCAGCAGCTCCTCGGCACCTTCGGGGCCGGACTTGTCCGTGTGCTCGGCGCTCGCGATGCCGATCGAGGCGCGGACGAAGACGTCCTTGGCCTCGAGGTGGAACGGGCCCTCGAGCGAGTCCAAGATGCGCGCCGCGACCTCGGCCGCGGTGATGCCGTCGCCGCCGTCCTCGAGCAGGACCGCGAACTCGTCGCCGCCGAAGCGCGCAGCCGTGTCGGCCGTGCGCAACGAGTTCTTCACCCGCTCGCCGACCTCCGCGAGGAGCCGGTCGCCGGCGGCGTGGCCGAGCGAGTCGTTGATCGTCTTGAAGTCGTCCAGGTCCATGAAGAGGACCGACACCGGGACGTCGGCGCGCGACTGTCGCTCGAGCGCGTGCTCGACGCGGTCCTTGAACAGCGCGCGGTTCGCGAGGCCCGTGACCGAGTCGTGAAACGCCTGGTGCGCGAGCTGCTCCTCGAACGCCTTGCGCTCGGAAACGTCTCGCGTGTTGAGGACGATCCCGCGGACGTTCTCATCGTGGAGGAGGTTCGTACGCAGCGTCTCGACGTGGAGCCAGAAGTCGTCGCGATGGCGCATCCGGAACTCGGTGAGGGCCGGACGGCTGTCGCCTTCGCGTGCGCCCCCGGTCAGGAACTGCAGGACGTTGGCCTTGTCGTCGGGGTGGATCAGCTCGGTGAGCTTGCGCGCCTCGAGGTCGCCGGCGGGGTGGCCGAGGACGCGTTCCACCGATGGCGACATGTACCGGATCGTCGAGTCCGCCTCCACCACCATGACGACGTCGGTCGAGTTCTGGACGAGGGAGGAGAAACGCGCCTCGCTCTGGCGACGTACGAGCTGCTCGGTGACGGCCGCGCTCTCGAGGGCCAGCGCGACCTGCGAGGACAGCGCCTGGAGGGCGTCGCGACCCGCCTTCCCGAGGACGCCCGTCCCGGCGACCACGATCACGCCCTGGAGCGCGTCCATGATGAACAGCGGCGTCGTGATGACGTAGGTCGCGTCGTCGGTGATCCCGGTCGCGGCGGTGAGGGCGTTCGCGGACGTCGCGACGTGATGCGACTCGTGCGCGCGCATCTGGCGTAGCGCGTCGAGCGGCAGCACGTCCTCGGAGATCGTCGACTCCAGCACGTGGGTCTCGCCGCCAGCGGCGGCGGCCACCCGGAAGTCGGTCGGCGCTTCGCTCTTGCCGACCTCGTCGGCGTCGGGCGAGATCAGGACGCGGATCATCGCGTCGTGACCCACGAGGGAGCGCGCGGCCTCGATCGTCGCGGCGTAGATGCCCTCGCGGTTCGTCGCGGTGACGAGCGACGCTCCCGCGGCGCGCAGTGCCTTCTCGCGCCGGGTCGTGTCCTCGAGCTTGCGGACCAGACCGGCCATCCTCGTCACGACGAGGAGGAAGAGCGTCATCGTCGAGACCGTGATCACCCACAGGTCCGTCTGCTCGTCGCGGATCAGCTGCACGACGCGGACGAACTGCGCGGTGAGCGACGCGACCCCGAGGATGACGAGTCGCCCGCGCGTCAGACGCACCTCGGGGTCCGGCGCGCGATCGGACAGCGTGCTCATGGACGGGTGCAGCGCGGCGGCGCCCCACAGGAGGTAGAACGCGCCCCATCCGAACTCGAGGATGCCCGACTGGTTGTAGACCAGTCCCTGGACGCCGTACCACGTGTACACGCTGTCGGTGACGAGCAGGCACACGGCGGCCGCGGCCATCAGGGAGAACGCGGGCGGACGGCGGCCGGCGCCGACCGCGAGCCGGACGACGACGGTCACGAGCATCAGGTCCATGAACGGGTAGGACATGGACACGAGCTTCTGAAGGAGCGTGATCTCCTCGGCCTTCGCGGTGGGGGACATCAGGAAGACCCACGAGATCACGCCGATGCCGACGGCCACGATCAGCGAGTCGATGAAGCTCTCGCGGTCGCGGCCGGGGTTGCGCCGGCGGACGAGCCAAAGGATCCCGGCGATCAGACAGGGGTAGACGAGAAGGTAGGAGACGTCCCCGACGGAGGGGAAGGGCAGCTCAGTGCCGAAGAACCGCTCGTAGTTGTACGTGATGATGTCGCCGCCGACGAAGAACGCCTGGCCGAGCGCGAACAGGTACCACGGCCACCGGACCGCCGGCTTCCACATCCGGACGGCGACGATCATCGCGATCGGCGAGGAGAACGCGATCACGTTGAACACCGGGCCGATCTTCAGCGCCGGGATGAACTCCCAGGCGGCGAGCCCGGCCAGACCCGCAGAGAGGTAGAGCAACCACGCTCGGCGCTTCATGGTGGGGATATCGGCCTCGTCGAGCCGAACCTTAGGACCGACGGAGAGGTTCTCGGGGCGCGTGGGGGAGGCCATCGGCCGTGCTCAGGGGCTCTTGGAGGCCGTGGGAGGGGCGCCGAGGACCGGGGTCGCCGCGGCGAGGTCGTCGGACACGGCTCGCAGCCGCGCCAGACGCTCGCGGACACGGGCGAGCTCCCCGACGAGGTGGGCCTCTTCGGCCTCGAGCTCTTCGACCTCGGCCCGGACCTCGACGCGCGACGTGCGCCAACGTTCGATCGCCGCCCGCAGGTCGGCGAGGGTCTGGAACGAGGCCGCGACGACTGGGTCCTCGACCGGTCGTAGGTGCCGCGCGACCGGCGGGTGGAGACGTCCCTCGTCCTCCGCTCGATGATGCCCGTTCGCGTCCCATGTTGGGTCGGTCGTGGCGATCGGGGAGAGGCCGTCGGAGGACGCAGGCGTCGCCGCGACGGCCGGCTCGAGCGAGGGGTCGTCGACGTGCGGCGCGGCCGTCGGCTGGCCGTGCGCCTCGAGTGCCGGCTCCACACCGGTGTCGAGGTGGACACCCTCGAGCACGTGCGTGCGCTCGAGGGTGCGCATCCCCGGGATGAACAGGAAGGCGATCGTGACGATCCCGCCGAGCACGCCGGCGGCGACGAGGGTCGTCCGCGTGCCGAACAGTTCCGCGACCGGACCCGTCAGCGCGTAGGACACCGGCACGAGCGCGGTCGAGATGAACCAATCGAAGCTCGAGACGCGCCCCATCAACCGGGCGGGCACGAGCCGCTGCTTCGTCGTGATCCAGACGATCAGCCCCGCGCTCTCGAGCGCGTTGAACAGGAAGCAGAAGACCATCGCGTGCCACGGCAGCGTCGCGATGCCGTAGCCGGCGATCATCAACGTCGAGATCGTCCAGGCGACGTACATGAAGGTCATGTGCCGGCGCGGCATCTCGCGGTTGCCCATGATGATCGCGGTCGCCATCGCGCCGACGCCGCCGAGCGCGAGGATCAGCCCGAGCTGGCTCGCGGATCCGCCCAGCTCGTTCTTGACAGCCAGCGGGAGGAGGACCTCGGCCGGCCCCCAGAAGACGAGGTACGCGAGCGTAGCCGCGAGGAACGTCCCCCACAGCCACCCCTGGGTCCGGACGTACGCGAGCCCTTCCTTGATCTCGCCGACCATCGACGTGCGCTCCTCCGCGACGATCGGAGGACGTCGACGCATCAGTACCAGGCAGGCGACCGAGACCGAGAACGTGACGCCGTCGATCATGAAGGCGTCGCCCGGGGTCCCGAAGATCGCGATCAGCGCCCCGCCGACGGCCGGTCCGACCATACGGTAGGCGGCCGGCCGGACGAACTGGTCGAGCGCGTTGGCGGCCGGCAGCTCGTCCGCGGGGACGAGCTCGGGGACGATCGCGTCGAACGCGGGGCCGAAGAACGCGGTCCCAGCTCCGTAGAGCGCCGCGATGACCATCATGTGCCAGATCTCGAGGTGGCCGCCGAGCGCGAGGATCCCGAGCGCGAACACGGCGACCATGCGGATCCCGTCCGCGAACAGCATCACCTTGCGGCGTTCGAACCGGTCGCTCACGGCCCCACCGACCAGGAGCAACACGACCTGCGGGACGGCCATCGAGAACATCACCATCGAGAACGCGGTCGCGGCGTTCGAGATCTCGTACGCCTGCCAGGCGAGCGCGATCGTCGTGATCCCGTCGCCGAGCAGGGAGATGGTCATCCCGGTCCAGAGCAACCGGAAGTCGCGGTGGCGGAGGGGGAGGAGGATCCGGAGGCGACGGTGGACGAAGGACCGCTCTGACGCTGCCATCGGTTACCCCGCCCGGTACGCGGCCCGGAGCGTCGACCGCAGCAGGTCCCGCGCCGCGATCGCCTCCCGAGTCGACGCGAGCGCCGGTCGTTCCGTGAGCGACTCCTCGAGGTCGTCGAGCGCGACGCGGACGACGCCGCGGAGCCGCTCGACGCCGCCGTTGACGGCTTGGTGAACCCCGCGGGAGTACTCGAGGAACGCGCGCGAGCGCTCGCCGGCGCACAGGAGCGCGAGGGCGAGATCGAACCGGACGGCGATCCAACGACCGTCGCGCTGGAGCGCGTTCGAGAGCGTCTCGACGGCGTCGTCGGGTCGTCCGAGCCGGAGCTGGCACCATCCGACGAGCTCGAGGGCGTCGAGCTCCTCGTCGGCGCGGGCGAGCCCGTCGGTGATGACCTCCTCGCAGAGACGATCGGCGTCGCGGACGAGACCGATGCGCCGAAGGACGTTCGCGAGCCCCTCCTTGGCCCACAGCGCTCTCGGATCTATGCGGAGCGCCGACTCGTAGGCGGCGCGGGCGTCGGGCAGCCGCTCCGGCCCGAGGTTCTCGAGCGCCCAGCCTCGCGCGGTGTGGATCTCCGCCGTCGCAGGACCGTTCAGCAGGACGGCGTCGAGCTCTTGGAGCGCGGCGGCGTACTCACCGGCCTCCGAGAGCGCCTCGGCGCGTCCGAGACCTTGCGCGACGGGACCCTTGGCCACCGCCCTATCCCTTCGCGAGCCGCGCGTGCTCGAGCAGCCGACGATGCTCGTCGTGCTGGAGCTCGAACCGCTCGTTGATCTCGCCGAGGACGTCGCAAAGCAGGTCGATCTCGTCGTCCTCGTTCGCGGCCGTGACCTGGATCCGGAACCCGACCTCGTCCTTCGGGACGAGCGGATACGCGGCCATCGTGACGTAGACGCCACGTTCGAACAGGTACGACCCGACCGCGTCGATGTCGTCGTGGTTCGCCAGCGGGATCTCGATCAGCGGGAACCCGGACTGGTTCGGCGTGTAGATGTCGAGCTCGTGGAGGCGGTCCATGACCCGCTTCGTCTTGCGGTACATCGCGTATCGGTACTCGTCGCCGCGCGTCTCGTTCACGCGGAGGCCGGCGATCGTCGTCGCGAGCGACGCGACCGGCGACGGTCCCGAGTACAGGTAGGGAGGCGCCGCGACCTTGAGCACGTCCTTCAAGCGCGTGGGGACCGCGAGGAACGACAGCAGCGAGCTGAACGCCTTGCTGAACCCGGCGACCAGCACGACGTTCTCGTAGGACTCGCCTTGGTGGCGGACGACGCTGTTGCCGCGCGTGCCCCACTCGCAGAGCTCGGCGGGGGAGCGCTCACCGATCACGCCGAAGCCGTGGGCGTCGTCGATGTAAAGCAGCGCGTCGTACTCGCGGGCGAGCCGCGCGAGCTCGCGCACGTCGGGGGCGTTCCCCGTCATCGAGTTGACGCCGTCGATCGCGATCAGGCGTGGCGTGACGGTCGAGGCCCGGAGGAGCTGCTCGAGGTGCTCGTGATCGTTGTGTCGGAACCGTTGGATCGTGGCGCCGTGGCCCTTCGCGACCATCGCGCCGTCGTAGATCGTCTTGTGCGCGCGGCCGTCGAGGAAGATCACCCCGGCGCCCGCGAGGATCGGGATCACGGACATGTGGATGTGGGTGATCGTGGGCAGCAGGAGCGTGTCCTCCGCCCCCACGAGCTCGGTCACCGTCGCCTCGATCTCCTCGTACAGGACGGGGCTGCCGAGCAGCCTCGACCAGCTGGGGTGCGTGCCCCACTTCGCGACGTACTCCGGGATCGCGTCGATGACCTCCTGGTCGAGGTCGAGGCCGAGGTAGTTGCAGCTGGCGAAGTCGGCGAGCCAGTGGTCCCCGATGCGGATCCGACGGCCCCGCTGCTCGTCGATCACCGCGTCGAGCATCGGATGCGTGCCCTTCAGGCGCGCGAGGTCGGCGACGGTCGCCATCCAACGGTCGAGCCAGTTGTCGCTCTCCCGGCGGAGTGGCCGGCCGCCGACCGGGCGCGGGGCGACGACGTCGCTCGCGCGGCGATGGAGGTGGTCGGTTCGGCGGCGGCCGAAACCAGGGTCGTCTACGGGCTTGGGCGTCGACATCTCCCGTTCCCCATCGGGCCGCGGAGGTGGGCGCTTTAGGTCCGCCGTGCCTGTTTCGAGCTGCCGGCCGCGATGACCGACGCGGCTACGACGCGAGCGGGGTGGCGGGCGTCCGGTACACGTGCTCCGACGCGAGGAGGTCGGCGATCGCGTCGAGCGGGAGCGGCTCGGTGAAGTAGTACCCCTGCCCGAGCTCGCACTTCAGATCGAGCAGCTTCTCGAGCTGATCGGCCCGTTCGATGCCCTCGGCGACGGGCCGGAGCTTGAGGATCCCGGCGAGATCGATGATCGCGGCGGTGAGCGCCGATTCCTCCCCGCCGTCGTTGACGCCGTCGACGAAGGACTTGTCGACCTTGAGCACGTCGATCGGGAGACGTCGGATGTAGTTCAGGCTGGAGTAGCCCGTCCCGAAGTCGTCGACGGCCAGGCGCACCCCGAGCTCCTTGAGCTCCGCGAGCCGCACGATCGAGCGATCGATGTCCTCCATCATCACGGATTCGGTGATCTCGAGCATCAGGTCGTTCGGCGCGATCCCCGTCTCCGTCAGCACCTCGGCGACCTCGTCGACGAATTCGGCACGCTGCAGCTGACGGGCGGACAGGTTCACGGCCATGTGCAGCGGGGGGTGGGAAGGGAAGCGTTCCTGCAGCTCGCGGCCGCGGGTCGCCGCCTCACGTAGGACCCACCGGCCGATCGCCACGATCAACCCGGTCTCCTCGGCCAGCGGGATGAAGTCGAGCGGGCGCACCATCCCCCGCTCCGGGTGACGCCAGCGCAGCAACGCCTCGAACCCCTCGATCCGCCCCGTCGCGAGCTCGATCACGGGTTGGTAGTAGAGCGTGAGCTCGTCGTTCTCGAGCGCGCGCTGGAGGTCGGCCTTCAGCTCGAGGCGCTGAAGCGCGGTGTGGTGCATCGCGGGCTCGAAGACCTGGTAGCGGCTCTTGCCGCTCTCCTTCGCCATGTACATGGCGGCATCCGCGTTCCGGAGCAGCTCGTCGGCGCCGTCGGGACCGAGGAGGCGCTCGTCGTCCGCGCTCGCGATCCCGATCGAGGCGTGGACGAACACGTCCTTGGTCTCGAGCTGGATCGGGACCTCGAGGGACGAGAGGATCCGCACGGCCACCTCGGCCGCGCCCACGCCGTCGCCACCGTCCTCGAGCAGGACGGCGAACTCGTCCCCGCCGAGGCGGGCCGCGGTGTCCGCTGCTCGGAGGGCGTTGCGGACGCGGTCGCCGACCTCGATCAGCACCCGGTCGCCCGCGGCGTGGCCCAGCGAGTCGTTGATCGTCTTGAAGTCGTCGAGGTCCAGCATCAGGATCGAGACCGGCTTGCCGTCCCGGGCGCTGCGCTGCAACGCGTGCTCGACCCGGTCCTTGAACAACGCGCGGTTCGCGAGGCCCGTCACCCAGTCATGGAACGCCTGGTGCGTGAGCTGGTCCTCGAACGCCTTGCGCTCGGAGACGTCCCGCGTGTTGAGGACGATCCCCTTCACGTTCACGTCCTCGAGGAGGTTCGTGCGCACCGTCTCGACGTGGAGCCACTCCTGGTCGCGGTGACGGATGCGGAACTCCGCCCGTGAGGGCTGCGTCGCGTCGGCCTCCTCGCGATCGACGCTCAGGAAGTCCTCGACGATCTCGCGATCGTCCGGGTGGATGAGGTCGTGGAACCGCTTGCCCTGCAGGTCGCCCCCGCGATGCCCGAGGATGCGCGTGACCGACGGCGAGACGTACCGGACCGTCGCGTCCGCGCCGACGACGATCACCACATCGCTCGAGTGGCGCACGAGCGAGGCGAACCGCGCCTCGTTGCGTCGCCGGGCCGCTTCCTCGGTCACCGCCGCGAAGAACACCCCGCCGATCAGGGACGGGTACGCGCCGAAGTACGCCAGATCGGCGAGCCACTGGGGCGCGACGTCGGTCCCGAAGAGCCGGCCGTCGTTCGCCGAGATCACGTCGCCGACGACGAAGAGCGCCTGTCCGAACGCGAAGAGGTACCACGGCCATCGCACCGCCGGCCGCCACAGACGGACGGCCACGAACGTCGCGAGGGGCGCGACGGCGGCGATCGTGTCGAACACGGGCCCGGACCGGAGCGCAGGAACCAGCTGCCACGCGAAGAAGGCGCTCAGCCCAACGCAGACGTACACGACCCAGGCATGACGCCTCATGCGCTGGATATCGGCCGGGCGACGGTGGGGCCTTAGGCGTGCCGGACGCGAAGGTCGCTCGTTCGGCCGACCCGGGCTCGCCGGTTCAGGGAGCGGTCGGCGTGATCGACGGCAGCCAGGAGCTCCGGCGGAGCTCGAAGGCGTCGATCTCGTCGGCGTGCCGGAGCGTCAGGCCGACGTCGTCGAGACCCTCGAGCAGTCGCCACCGCGTGAACGCGTCGATCTCGAA
>DASPIF010000466.1:0-2148 GCA_035629255.1 Actinomycetota bacterium
CCGGAGGACGGCGCGAGCGGACTGGGTCCTCGTGCGGACTCGGTCCCCGTCAGGAGAGGTGCGCGAGCTTGTCGGGGTTCGCGATCGCGTGGATCGTCTGGACGAGATCGTCCGCGACGTCGATCACGACGACGAATGCCGGCCGTCCGTCGGCTCCGCGGAAGATCGCGCCGGGCTGCCCGTTGATCGTCGCCGGTTCCGAGCGCGTGAACGCGATCGGGGTCCGCTCACGCAGGCCGCGCAGGAGCCGCACGATGCGCTCGCGCCCCACGACCGGTTGCGGGAAGGCCGGCGCCTTGCCGCCTCCGTCGCCGTAGGCGACGACGTCGTGCGCGAGCATGTCGAGCAGCTCGCGATCGTCACCGCGCTCTGCCGCCGCGAAGAACCTCTCGGCGAGCTCCTCGCGCCGCCGCCGCGACACCTCGAACCGTGGCTTGCGCGCCTCGACGCTGCGTCTGGCACGGACGGCGATCTGACGACAGTTCTCCTCGTTCTTGCCGATCGTCGCCGCGATCTCGCCGTAGCCGTATCCGAACACGTCGCGGAGCAGGAGGACCGCGCGTTCGGTCGGCGACAAGCTCTCGAGCAGCACCAGGAACGCCATCGACAGGGAGTCGGCGGTCTCGGCATGCGCCTCGACGGATCCCTCGTCCGTGACGAGCGGCTCCGGGAGCCACGTCCCGACGTACGTTTCGCGTCGGACCCGTGCCGAGCGCAGGTGGTCGATCGCGAGGCGCGTCACGACCGTCGAGAGGTACGCCTTCGGCGACTCGATCGTCGCCGGATCGACGCGCTGGTAGCGCACGAACGCGTCCTGCACGACGTCTTCCGCCTCGCTCACGCTGCCGACCATGCGGTACGCGATGGAGAACAGCAGCGGGCGGAGCTCGTCGAAGGACTCGTCCATCCCCACCTCCCGGTGACCGATCTACCACGCGAGACGAGGCACCCGTCCGATCCGTGACACCGGACGGGGTGTCACGGGGGGCATCCCCGCCCCGTCTCCGATGGGACACGACCCAAGGAGGGATCTGCCGTGACGATCCGAACCGCCGGACATCCGTCGATGGCGCACCGGCCCGGGTGGCTCCCCGTGGAGGAGTTCCCCTTCGTGAGCCGGCAGCTCGAGGTCGACGGGCATCGCCTCCACTACGTCGACGAGGGGTCGGGACCGCTCCTCCTCCTCGTGCACGTGGGCACGTGGTCGTTCGTCTGGCGCGACCTGATCGTCGCGCTCCGGGCCGACTTCCGCTGCGTGACGCTCGACTTCCCCGGCAGCGGCCTCTCCGTGCCCGCGGACGCCTACGAGGCCTCGCTCGAAGGTGCCGCGGACGTGCTCCGGGCGTTCGTGCGGCGGCTCGAGCTCGACGACGCGACCCTCGTCGTGCACGACCTCGGTGGGCCGGTCACGCTCCTCGCGTTCGCCGGCATGCCCGAGCTGGTCCGCGGCCTGGTGGTCGCCGAGTCGTTCTGCTGGCCGCTCGGCGTCGAGAACCCCAAGGTCGCGCGCATGCTCCGGCTCGTCGGGAGCCCCGCCGTCCGCGCGCTCGACGCCACGACGAACGTCGTCGCGCGGATGACCTCGACGTCCTTCGGCGTCGGGCGTCACGTCTCGCGTCCCGGCCGCCGCGCCTTCCGAGGTCCGTTCCGCGATCGCGCCGTGCGCGCTCGGATGCTCGCGATGCTCGGCGGCGTCGGTCGGTCGGACGAGACGCTCGCGCGGGTCGAGGCCGTCGTGCGTGGCCCGCTCGCCGACCGGCCGGTGCTCCTGACGTTCGGCGCGAAGAGTCCGGCCGTCAAGGAGGGGTTCCCCGAGCGATGGCGCGAGCGGTTGCCGCACGCCGGTCTCCTGCTCGTCGACGGCGGACACCACTTCCCGATGTGCGACGACCCCTCGCTCGTCGCGCGCGCGATCTCGGGTTGGTACCGCGAAGAGGTCGTGGCGCGACCGTGAGCGACCGATCAGGCGATCGCGCACGCGTCGCTGCGGGATCATCGTCGTCGTGGCGCACCGTGCCCGTTTCCCTCGTGGGATGTCGGATCTCGTGCGAGGCCACAACCGGCACTGTCCAGGGCGCCTGAGTTCAGCGATGATGCTCTCCCCAGCCAAGGAGTCCCATGCGACAGCCAAGGAGTCCCATGCGACGG
>DASPIF010000467.1:0-13256 GCA_035629255.1 Actinomycetota bacterium
ATCCACTTCCCGGCGTCGCCCGAGGAGCTCACCGCCGCGCGCGAGCGCTTGAAGTTCGACGAGTTGTTCACGCTCGAATTGGGCGTCGCGTTCCGCAAGCACCGGCTCGAGGCCACCGAGACGGGCATCGGGCACCGGCCGTCCGGCGACCTGCTCGACCGGTTCACGGCCTCGCTCCCGTTCGAGCGCACGGCCGCCCAGACCCGCGCGATCGGAGACGTCGCCGAAGCGATGGCGCGACCGCGGCCGATGAACGTCCTGTTGCAGGGCGATGTGGGTTCCGGCAAGACCCTCGTGGCCGTGCACGCGGCGTTGGTCGCGATCGCCTCGGGTCACCAGGCCGCGATCATGGCGCCCACGGAGGTGCTCGCCGGGCAGCACCTGCGGTCGGTCGAAGCGCTGCTCGAACCGATCGGGGCGCGTCGGTTCCTCGACGCGACCCCCGTCGCAGCCACGGCCCAGGCCTCGCTGCTCGAGGAGCCGGCGCAGATCACGTCTGCGTCGCTGACGTACGCGATGCTCACGGCGTCGGTGACGGGCCGCGACCGCGAGCGCGTCCTCGCCGGCGTCGCCGAGGGGAGCGTCGATCTCGTCGTGGGCACCCACGCGCTCGTCCAGGAAGCCGTCGCGTTCGCCGACCTGTCGCTCGCGGTGATCGACGAGCAGCATCGGTTCGGCGTCCATCAGCGCATGGCGCTCAAGGGCAAGGGCGCGTCGCCGGACGTGCTGATCATGACCGCGACGCCGATCCCTCGGACGCTCGCGCTCACCTACTACGGCGACCTGGATGTCGTCGTCCTCGACGAGATGCCCAAGGGGCGCCAGCCGATCGAGACGCGCGTCGCGCGGACGCCACCGGAGCGTCGGCAGGCCTACGACCTGGTGCGCGCCGAGGTCGGGCAGGGGCGGCAGGCGTTCGTCGTGTGCGCCGCGATCGACGAGGCGAACAAGACGGAGGTCCGGGCGGCCGAAACCGAGGCGACGCGTCTGGCGAGCGACGTCTTCCCCGACCTGTCCGTCGAGCTCCTCCACGGCAGGATGCGTCCGGCCGAGAAGGAACGACGGATGGAGGCGTTCCGCTCGGGCGAGCACCACCTCCTGATCTCGACGACGGTGATCGAGGTCGGGGTGGACGTCCGCAACGCGACGGTGATGCTCGTGGAGAACGCAGAGCGGTTCGGGCTCGCGCAGCTCCATCAGCTCCGCGGCCGGATCGGGCGGGGGACGCACCGGTCGTACTGCATCCTGTTCGACGAGAGCAAGGAGGACAACGAGGAGGCGCGAGCGCGACTCGACGCGATGGTGCGGACGACCGACGGGTTCGAGCTCGCGGACGAGGATCTCCGTCTGCGCGGAGAGGGGACGCTGTTCGACGTCCGACAATCGGGCATGCCGGATCTGCGGCTCGCCCGGCTGGCCGAGGACCTGGCCCTCGTCCGCCGCGCCCGTGAGCGAGCGTTCGCGGTGATCGCGGACGACCCGGATCTGGTCCGCGAGCCGAGCCTGATGCACGAGCTCCGATCCCGGTTCGCGCGGTCGATCGAATGGCTGTTCGCCTCGTGACGCCCGCGAGCCCATGCGGGCGAGCCGCAGACGGGTGTGTGGCTTCTTACGAGCAGACGTCGGATGACCTCGCGGGCACACTTGCCGCACGCGCGGCCCCGCGGCTTCAAGGTTCCTCGCCCATGCCCGATGGACCACGTATGAGCCCTCCAGCCCTGTCCGCGGCGGCCTCGACCCTCATCTCGGCATGAGGCTGCTCCCCGACGTCCCCGCCAGGCCTCCCGCGGACGACACCACCGCCGAGCGAGCGGCGGCTCGCCTGTTCGCGGCGAAGCTCGCGGCGGCGTGGGCAGGGTTCGGAGCCGCGTGGATCGTATTGAGCGATCTGGTCGTCCACGCGGTGTTCGACGACGAGCTCGCTGCTCCCGCGCAGACCGTCAAGGGCATCGTCTTCATGGTCGTCTCCGGCGTCGCGCTCTACGTCCTCGTCCGGACGCTCGCGCTCCACCGGCGTCGAGCGCTCGAGGCCGAGCGGCGGGCAGCGGATCGGGACGCCTGGCTCCGCGGGCTCGTCGACGAGTCGGCCGTCGGGCTCGCCGTGCTCGATCGCGACCTCCGGTTCGTCCGGGTCAACGAGCAGCTCGCCGAGCTGAACGGCGTCCCGCGCGAGGACCACGTCGGTCGCACGATCGCCGAGGTGATCCCGACCGCCCTGGGGGAGCGACTGTTCGAGACGCATCGGCGGGTCCTCGAGACGGGCATCGCCGAGCACGATGTCGAGCACGAGGGTGAGCACCCCGCGCGCCCCGGGGGCCGCGGGTACTGGCGATCCAGCTTCTTCCCGATCCGCGACGGCCGCGGCCGCGTGGTGGGGGTCGGCGTCAACGTTCGCGACATCACCGCGGACGTCGAGGACGAGCGCGTCCAGCGCGAGCGCACCGAGACGCTGCAGACGGTGATCGACAACCTCCCGGTCCTCGTCTCGTTCCTGGACGAGGACAACCACGCCGTCCTCGTGAACCGCGAGTGGGAGCGGGTGCTCGGCTGGGGAGCGGACGAGATCGACGAGGTCGACCTTCTCTCGGAGACCTATCCCGACCCCGTGGAGCACGCGCGAGCGGTCGCGATGATCGAGGAGGCGACCGGCACCTGGCGCCGATTCGACACGCGGACGCGATCCGGTCGAGTGATCCCGACCGAGTGGAGGACCGTCCGGCTGGCGGACGGCCGGTCGCTCGGCATCGGGCTCGACCTGTCGGACGAGGCGAGACGGGAGCGCGCCCTGGAGCGCTCCGAGGCGCGGTACCGGCACCTCGTCGAGCTCACCCCCGGCGTCGTGTACCGCAACGAGATCAGCGCGACCGATCCGACGCACACGCGGTGCGTGTACATGAGCCCCACGGTCGAGGAGTTCCTCGGCTACACGCCGCAGGACTTCTACGACGATCCCGACCTGTGGATCGACATCGTGCATCCGGCCGACCGCGCGTCGGTGCTGGAGATCAACGAGGCGGCCGATCTCACGGGGTCGGCGACCTTCGAGTACCGCGCGCATCACAAGGACGGCTCGCTGGTATGGGTCCACGACGAGGGTGTCCTGATCCCCGGCGACGGCGACCATCCGGGGTACTGGCAGGGGATCATGGTCGACATCACCGCGCAGCGCGTCGCCGATGCGGGGATCCACGAGCTCGCCGAGTCGCTGCGCAGCGTCTTCGCAGCGGTGCCCGTCGCGATCGCGGTGCTCGACGTGGACAGCACGGTCCGTCACTGGAACCCCGCGGCCGAGCGGATCTTCGGGTGGCGGAGCGACGAGGTCCTGGGCAGGCCCTATCCGGCGGTCGGCGACGAGGACTGGGCGCAGCATCTCGAGCTTCGCGATCGCGTCCTCGCCGGCGAGAGCCTGAGCGGGGTCCCGCTCCAGCGCCGACGCAAGGACGGCACCACGATCGACGTCGAGCTCTCGACGTCCGCGCTGCGCGGGCCGGACGGATCGGTCGACGGGATCGTCAGCGTGTTCGACGACGTCACGGAACGGCGGCGCGTGGAGGCCGCCCTCGAGGCCGCCGAGGTCCGCTACCGCGGGCTGGTCGAGCAGGGGCCGGGTGTCGTCTACCTGCACGACACGTCGCACGCGCCCGCGTCCTTCACGTACGTGAGCCCCCAGGTCGAGGAGTACCTCGGGTATCCCGCTGCGGCGTGGACCGAGGACCCACGGTTCTGGATCCACGTCGTGCATCCGGACGATCGCGAGGGCCTGATCCGGGCGGACACCGAGGCGATCGAGTCTGGTGTCGATCTCGACATCGAGTACCGGATGGTGCATGCCGACGGCTCGACCCGGTGGGTTCACGATCACGCGACCGTGATCCGTGACCATACGGGCACGCCGCTGTTCCGCCAGGGACTGATCGTCGACGTTACCCAGCGACACGAGGCCGAGGAGCAACGACGGCTCGCGGTGGAGCGACAGCTCCGTCTCGCGACGCGCCTCGAGCTGTTGCATGTGATCGATCGCGAGGTCCGAGCCGCGAACACCGTCGAGCAGATCTGCGCGGCGACGCTCGACCGGCTGCGCGCGTTGGTGCCGGCCGACTTCGCTTCGGTCGGCGTGTTCGAGCGACGGGCAGGTCTCCTCGGTTTCCCGGCGACGTTCGACCGCGACGGCGCGGCGATCCCCGAGCCGCGCCCTTCGGTACCGGACGACGAGACGCTCGCGATGCTCCGCGAGGAAATCCTGCGTCTGGACGGCCGGTCGGTGCTCGACCCGGACTCGCCCGACGTCGCAGGGGTTCGGCAGCGGGGCCTGCGGAGCGTTCGCGCGTTCGCGATGTGGGCGGGGGATCGTCACGTCGGGGCGCTGATCATCGGCGCGCGCGAGCCGGACGCGTTCAACGAGGAGCACGACGACATCGGCCGCGAGGTCGCGACGCTCCTCGGCATCGCGATCAACCAGCGACAGCTCCGCGACGAGCTCGCCGAACGCGCGCACGAATCCGAGCGTCTCGCGGATGAGCGCCAGCAGATGCTGCGACGCATCGTCACGACGCAGGAGGCCGAGCGCGAGCGCGTGGCGCTCGAGCTCCACGACGGTCTCGGACAGATCCTGACGTCGATCTCGTTGTTCGCGTCCGACCTCGAGGACGAGGTGCCGGTCGGGGCGCAGCCGCGTGCTCACCGGGTCAACGAACTCGCGCGCCGCGCGATCGCGGACAGCCGGCGGCTCGTGTGGTCGCTCCGTCCGCCTGAGCTCGAGCGCCTCGGGCTCGTCCCCGCGCTGCGACGACTGGCCGCCGATACGACGAACGGCGAGCTGACGGTCGACGTCCACGAGGAGATCGGAGACCTTCGCCTCGGTCAGGAGAAGGAAGCGGTCGTGTATCGCGTCGTCCAGGAGGCGGTCAACAACGCTCTCAAGCACGCGGGCGCCACCGCGATCTCGATCCTGCTGCGTCGTCGCGACCACGTCGTCTCGACGATCGTGGAAGACAACGGCCACGGGTTCTCGCTCGAACACCTGCCGGCCGGGACGGGTCTCGGTCTGATCGGGATGCGCGAGCGCGCGGAGCTCGTCGACGGCGAGCTGATCGTCGAGTCGGGGGCCGATGCGGGGACGCGGGTTAGGCTGGAGGTGCCGGTCGACGCCGACACGATCGGGTCGACGGAAGGGACACCTCGATGACCGATGGACGGATCTCGGTCCTCCTGATGGACGATCACGTGATCGTCCGAGAGGGCCTCCGCGCGCTGCTCGAACGCCAGGACGACATCGTCGTCCTGGCCGAGGCGGGCTCCGTCGGCGAGGCGGTCGAGGCGGAAGCCGAACCGGACGTCGTCGTCGCGGATCTCGTGCTTCCGGATGACCGTGGGGCCGACGTCGTAAAGCGTCTGAACGAGCGATATCCGCATGCCGCGATCCTCGTCCTGACGATGGTCGACAACCCGACCGACGTCCAGCTGTGTCTCGCCGCCGGTGCCCGCGGGTACCTCCTGAAGGAGACCGCGTCGACCGAGCTCGTGGATGCGGTTCGGAAGGTCGCGGGGGGATCGGATTACCTCCAACCCTCGCTCGGCGCCGCGCTGGCGAAGTGGCGCGAGGGGTCGGGACGCGTGCACGCGCACGCGGTCGACGACGTGACGCCGCGCGAACGCGAGGTGCTGCGCTTGATCGCCCTCGGCCACACGAACGCGGAGATCGCGCAGATGCTCTACGTGTCGGTGCGGACCGTCGAGAACCATCGCGCGAGCGTGATGCGCAAGCTCGGCCTGCGGACCCGCGCCGAGCTCGTTCGTCACGCCGCCGACGCCGGGCTCGTCTAGGCCTCTCGCGAGCGCCGCGTGCGCGTGATCGCCGGCTCGGCGAAGGGAACGCGCCTCGGTCCGGTGCCGCGCGGCGTCCGGCCGGTGTCGGACCGCGTGCGCGAGGGCCTGTTCTCCAGCCTCGGCGATGCCGTCGACTCCGCGCGGGTCCTCGACGTGTTCGCCGGCACCGGCGCCCTGGGGATCGAGGCGCTCTCGCGTGGAGCCGCGCACGCGCGGTTCGTCGATCGGGGGTCGGCGAGCATCCGGGCGATCCGCGAGAACCTCCGACGCACGCGGCTCGAGGACCGCGCGACCATCACCCACGGCGAGGCCCTCGCGACGCTCATGGATGATGACAACTCGTCCGGCCCTGGCTACGACCTGGTCCTGGCGGATCCGCCGTACGAACATCCCCTCGAGTCCGTCTCCGCGACGCTGGCGGCCCTTGCCGGCGGACGGTTGCGCTCGGGTGGGACGTGCGTCCTGACACGCCCGACCAGGAGTTCCACGCCTGTCATTCCGTTACACTGGGGCGTCTCGAGGCGTCTCGAGTACGGCGACACCGCCGTCCTGATCCTGCGGGAGGCATAGTGGGCGCGACCGCCCTGTGTCCCGGGACCTTCGATCCCGTGACGAACGGTCATCTCGACATCATCGAACGCGCTGCTCAGCGCTTCGACGCGCTGATCGTCGCCGTGCTCGACAATCCGGCGAAGCAGCCGCTGTTCACCGTGGAAGAGCGCGTGAGCCTGCTCAAGGAGGTCACGCACGACCTCGGCAACGTCGAGATCGCCTCGTTCTCCGGATTGCTCGTCGAATACGCAAGAGAGAGAGGGATCGGGGTCGTCGTGAAGGGCCTCCGCGCCCTCACGGATTTCGAGTACGAGATCCAGATGGCCCAGATGAACCACGCGCTGGCCGACGTCGAGACGCTCTTCATGACGACCGCGCCACAGTGGTCGTTCCTGTCCTCCTCGCTCGTCAAAGAGGTCGCGCGCTTCGGCGGTGACGTCTCGGCGCTCGTTCCGCCCGTCGTCACCGAGCGGCTGCGCGAGCGCACGGGGGGTGCCTCCTGATGGACCTCAACACTCGGATCGCCCAGCTGGAGGAGCTCGTGCGAGACGCCAAGTCGATGCCCCTCTCTTCCTCGGCGCTCCTCAACCGCGACGAGGTGCTCGAGGTGATCGAGCAGCTCCGTGACTCGGTGCCCGACGAGGTCAAGCAGGCCCGGTGGATCGTGAAGGATCGCGAGGAGCTGCTCGCGAAGGCTCGCCGGGACGCCGAGGCGATGGTCGCCGAGGCTCGCCAGGAACAGCTGCGCCTCGCCTCCCACGAGGCGGTCGTGCAGCGCTCGCACGAGGAGGCGTCGAGGATCACCTCGGAGGCCGAGGACGAAGCGCGGAAGCTACGGCTCGAAGCGGAGGACTACGTCGACGCGAAGCTCGCGCAGCTCGAGGGTGCGCTGCAGAAGATCCTCGAGGACATGATCTCGACGAACGGGTCGCTCTCGCGGGTGATCGATCAGGTGCAGGCCGGTCGCGAGAAGCTCCGCGGCTCCACGCCGTCGACGAACGCGGAGATCGGGCCGGAGGTCTCGATGCCCGACCTGCAGGACGAAGGGGCGCCGTGAACGCGATCGACGTCCGCGACCTGCTCGAGCGTCCCGGTGCGTCGCGGGCCGTCCACGTCGACGAGACCGTGGCCGGGCTGGAGACGCCGCTCGTCGACGTCCCCGAGGACTCGCCCGTCGCCGGTGACCTCACCCTCGAGAGCGTGGTCGAGGGCATCTACGTGCACGGCAGCCTCCGGGGGACGATGCGGATGCGCTGCGCGCGGTGTCTGAAGGAGTTCGACCGGCCGTTCGACGTCTCGGTCGCCGAGCTGTATCCACGCGACCCCACGCCCGACGACGACTACGCGCTCGCCGACGACCTGACGCTCGACCCCGAGTCGATGGTGCGCGACGCCGTCGTGCTCGAGATGCCGTTCTCGCCGCTGCACGACCCCGAGTGCAAGGGACTGTGCCCGATCTGCGGCGGCGACCGCAACCTCGACGAGTGCCCCGGCCACGAGGAGATCGACCCTCGGTGGTCCGCGCTCGGCTCGCTCGTCATGCCCGAGATCGACGACGACGAGCCGGAGGCGCGCGCCGCCGGCTCGCAGACCTGAAACCGACGAGTAGGCCAGCAAGGCCGAGAGGAAGGAACCTCAGATGCCGGTCCCGAAACGACGCCAATCCCACACCCGCGGCGCGAAGCGCAAGGCGCAGTGGAAGTCGCAGCCCGCGACGTACTCCGAGTGCCCCCAGTGCCATCAGGCCAAGCTGCCGCACCGCGTCTGCGGGAACTGCGGGTACTACGCCGGGCGCCAGGCGATCGAGGTCGAGTAGCCGCGTGCCAGGAGCGGAGGGTGCGAAGGCGCTCGACCGCGTGCTCGGCGTCCGGTTCAAGGACGGTGAGCTCCGCGACCTCGCGTTGACGCACCGCTCGTACGCGTTCGAGAACGATCAGACGACGCACAACGAGCGTCTCGAGTTCCTCGGCGACGCGGTCCTCGGGATCGTCGTCACCGACATGGCCTACCGAGCCTTCCCACAGATGCCGGAGGGCGAGCTCGCGAAGCTCCGCGCGGCGATCGTCAACATGACCGCGCTCGCCGACGTCGCGCGCGGTCTCGACATCGGGCGGTTCCTCCTGCTGGGCAAGGGTGAGGAGATGAGCGGAGGCCGCGACAAGACGAGTATCCTCGCCGACGCACTCGAGGCGATGCTCGGCGCGGTCTACCTCGACCGAGGGTTGAACGCCGCACGCGACCTGATCGAGCGGCTGTTCCGGCCGCGGATGATCGCGTACGTCCGCGGCGAGGGGGAGCGCGACTACAAGACGATCCTGCAGGAGCTCGCCTCCGCGGAGGTGCACGCGCTCCCGGAGTACCGGATCACCGAGCGCGGGCCCGACCACGAGAAGGAGTTCGAGGCGACGGTGTACCTCGGGGGAGCGGAGTGGGGCACCGGTTCGGGACGATCCAAGAAGGAGGCCGAGCAGCAGGCGGCGCACGAGGCGTTCGTCAGGCTGCAGGAGCGCCGCGTGGACGGCGACGACGCCGCGACGGTCGAGCCCGTCCGGGCGAAGGGAGCGTAGGTGGAACTCCCCGAGGTCGAGGTGATGCGCCGCGATCTCGAGAAGGACGTCGTCGGTCGCAAGGTCACCGCCGTCGAGGTCCGCTCGTCGAAGAACGCGATGCGCATCATCCGGCGCCACGGCAAGCGCAAGGAGTTCACCGACCGCCTCGCCGGTCGCAAGTTCACGAAGGCCGAACGTCGGGGCAAGTACGTCCTGATGCACATGGACAACGGCGACGTGATGATCGTGCACTTCGGCATGAGCGGGCAGTTCGTGCGCGGGACGAAGCGAGTGCCGCTCGCGCAGCACACGCACGTCGTGTTCACGTTCGCCCAGGGCGGCGATCTCCGGTACGTGGATCCGAGGACCTTCGGCGAGCTGTTCGTCACCGCCGCCGACGAGCTCGGCAAGGTGAAGGAGCTCCAGCACATCGCGATCGATCCGCTCGACCACGTCTTCACCTGGAACGCGTTCGGGGGCGCCCTGGCCGGCCGGGCCACGAAGATGAAGCAGCTGTTGATGGATCAGAAGTTCATCAGCGGGCTCGGCAACATCTACTCCGACGAGGTGCTGTTCGCCGCGGGTCTGCGGTACGACCGGATGTCGGACACGCTGTCCTCGCAGGAGGTGCGGCGGCTGTACCGCGCGATGCAGGAGGTCCTCCAGGAGGCGATCCGCTACCGCGGAACGACGCTGGACGACGAGGCCTATGTCGACCTGTTCGGCAAGCCGGGCGAGTTCCAGAACGAGCTGAAGGTGTACGGGCGAGCGGGCCTGCCGTGTCGCCGCTGCCGCACCCCCATCCAGGCCGTCAAGATCTCGCAGCGCAACGCCTACTTCTGTCCCCAGTGCCAGAGCTGAGCGCGCGATGAGCTCCGGCGATCAGGACCTCTTCTTCGTCCTCGCCGAGAAGGCCATCAGGTCGACGCACGGGATGACGTCGTACTGGGCGCTCCAACGACGTCACGAGGACGGAGCGCGCTGGATCGACCTCGCGCACTTCGCAACACGCTCCGACGCCGACGAGGGTCGCGCCAAGGTGCACGATCGCGATCCCGACATCGACCTCCGTGTCTTCCACGTTCACCGTCCCGCCTGAGCCTCGGATCCGGGTTGCGTCACGCCAGAGGCCAGACGTAGCGTTTAGCCGTCCACGACTCGGAAGGGAGGCCGAGATGCAGGACGTCGCGCGCAACATCGACGTCGTCCGGCGGCTCGAGGACGCGTACAACCGCCGCGACTACTCGCAGCTGCCGTCGCTCGTCCGCGAGGATCTGACGGCGCACACACCGGGGGCGGAGAACCTCGCGCAGGATCACGCGGGTCTCCAGATGAACAACGAGAGATCCTCGAGCGCGTTCCGCGACCGCCGCACGGAGATCCTCGACGCCTTCGGCGAGGGTGATCGCGTCGTCGCGAGGGTCCGGATGACCGGCACGAACACGGGCGGCCTGCCGTGGTTCGGCATCCCGGCGAACGAGCGATCGGTCGACGTCGAGTGGATCCAGATCTCGCGGCACGACGACGACGGGCGTATCGCCGAGACGTGGGCGCAGATGGGGAGCGCCAAACTGATGATGCAGCTCGGGGCGATGCCCGCGCCGGAAGGGATGTGAGATGGGCGCGCAGGAGACGAAGGAGCTCGTCCTCCGGTTCTACGAGGAGGTCTTCAACAGCCGACGGCTCGAGACGTTCGACGAGTTGGTGGCCGAGGACGCGACCGACCACGGCGTGCCACCCGGGTACCGGGGCGGCAAGGCCGGGTCGCGCTCCGCGGTGAGCGACTACCTCGCGGCGTTCCCCGATCTGAAGCTCGTGATCGAGGACGTGATCGCGAGCGAGGACCGCGTCGCGGTCCGCGCCCGGTGGTCGGGGACGAACGACGGACCGCTGATCGGGTTCGGCGCCCCCTTGCCGGCGACGGGCCGGCGCGTCGAGTTCGAGACGATCGAGATCCTCGGCGTCCGGGACGGCAAGCTCACGGACCACTGGCAACAACAGGACGACATCGGGCTCGCGACGCAGCTCGGGATGACGGGGAGCGCCGCGCCGAGCTGAAACCCGGCCTTTGACGTGCCGACTTGACCGAGCGCTTGGTCAGTGCTGTGCTTCGCGCTTCGCCGGCGAACGAGCAGGGGGAGGCACCGGTATGGGCCGCGAAGACGGCATCTCCAGGCGTGATTTCCTCGAAGGCATCCTGATCGCCGCGGGCGGGGCTGCCGTCCTGGCCTCGTCGCCGATGCGGGCGCTCGCGCACTACCCGCCGGGGACGACCTTCCCGCCCGACGGCACCGTGGGTCTCGACCCGCGCGTCACCCGCGGGGGGAACCTCCGCGCAGCGTTCACGTCCGCGCACTGGCTCCGCGACGAGCGACTGACGTGGAGCACGAACTCGGTGACGGTGGCGCCAAGTTCGACCGGCGTCGACACCACGAGCGGCACGTTCACGATCAACGACGACACGGCGAGCTACGACCTGATCGTCGTGGGCGGCGGGATCGGAGGTTTCTCGACGGCGTTCTTCGCGAACCGCGCGAAGCCGCGGGCGAAGATCCTCATCCTCGAGGCGAACGCGACGCCGGGCGGCAACGCCGGGCGCGACGACGCCTCACCTGCGCTGCCGGTGAAGGGGGCGACGGGCGCCGCCTACCTCGTGTACCCGTACGACACGTTCCTGTTCGACTTCTATGACGGGATCGGCCTCGAGTGGGCCGATTGGCTCGTTGCGGATCCCGGCTACAACTACTACTTCGACTCTGCCATGCCGCAGACCTCGCGTGACGTCTGGAACGGCGCGACCGGATGGGTGAACGACGTGTACAACACCCAGGGCATCGATAGCCTCCCCTTCTCGGCCGCCGTTCGGCAACAGTTCCACCAGGCGAAGCAGGATTTCCGCAACTGGTACAACACGAATGGCTCTCCGACGGACCCGCCCGACAACTCCGATCCCAAGTACGACTACCTCGCGCACAAGTCGCTGCGCGAGTACCTGACGGTCGACAGGGGCTTCCACTCGGCGGTCGCGGACTTCTACGATCAATACGCATCCGACGCGCTCGCGAGTTACGGAGCGTACGCGAACGCGTACTCGGCGGTCAGCTTCCTCGGCGCGGAGTACTTCCCCTCGATCGCGTTCCCGGGCGGGAACTCGTACGTGATCCGTCGGGCGATCAAGAAGCTGATCCCCAACGCGATCGCAGGGAAGTCGTTCTCCAACGTCCTCAACAATCCGATCGACCTGACGGCGGCGGACGCGAACTCGAACACCGTCCGGTTCCGCGGTCGGGTGACCGTGCTGCGGGTCGATCAGACGGCGTCCGGGGCGACCGTGTACTACCACCGCGACGGCGCCTTCTACCGGGCGACGTGCAAGGCGGTCGTGCTGGCCGGCCAGATGCACACGTCGCATCGCATGACCGAGCACATGATGGGGGCCGAGCAGCTCGACGCGGCTCGCGCGTATCGGCACATCCCGGTTCCGATCGCGAACGTCGCGGTCAACAACAGTCGCTTCCTCGTCGATTCCGGGGCGGCGTACGACTACTACTGGTACGGCAGCCGGTACTGGCAGGATGCCGTCGTCGCGGACTGGCCGATGGTCGGCAACGACGAAGCGGCGCGCAACGACGGGAGCCGCGCCAACGTGTTGACGTTCTACTCGGGGTACTTCCACGACCCGGCGACGACGCGGCGGCAGGAGCGGGTCGCGCTGTTGCAGACGCCGTTCTCGGAGTACGAGGCGTCGTTGCGCGAGGACATGACGCGCGTATGGGGGTCGTCGGGTTTCGTGTGGGACCGCGACGTGACCGCCGTGTACCTGTACCGCTGGGGTCACGGGATGGTGCATCCCTACGTCGGATGGACGTTCGGACAGCCGACGGTGGGGGCCGGAGGTCAGGTCGTCCGCACGCCGAGCGATCGTCATCGTGCGCGCGCGCAGCTCGGCCGGGTCTCGTTCGCGGCGCAGGATTCCGAAGGCGCGCCCGCGATCGAGGACGCGATCTTCTCCGGGTTCCGGTCCGCGAACGAGGCCGCCGCGTACCTCTGATCCCGTCCGCCGATGTGGCGGGGGATGCGTCAGGTGATCTCGGCGCCGACCTCCGCCATCGCGGCGAACGCGAGCTCGTCGTCGCCGGCGGTGCGGTTCACCGCGCGCACGCCCTCGCGGAGGACCGTAGCCGGGAACCCGAGCCGCCGGGCGTCGAGGACGGACTCCTTCACGCAGTAGTCGGTCGCGATCCCGACGATCACGAGACGCTGGAGGCCGCGCTCGCGCAGGAGCGCCTCGAGGCGCGTGGCCGTCACGTCGCCGCTGCGAGGGTCTCG
>DASPIF010000468.1:0-2461 GCA_035629255.1 Actinomycetota bacterium
GGGGCCGTGATCTTCGGTCGCCATGCGCGGGTGAACGTCATGGATCAGCGGCAGGAGGACGACGAGGACGGCGACCGCGTGGACGACGCCGGCGAGCAGGCCGATCCACCAATCGGACCGATCGAGCGCTTCGAACAGCAGCGCGTACCCGAGGGCGAACACGAGGCCGTTCGCGACGTGGACCGTGGCGCCGACGATGCGGATCCATCGACGGTCCTGCGTGATCATCGTCCCCAGCAGGTACGGCAGGCTCAGCCGGCTCCAACGCGCGGCCTGGCCAGCTTCCATCACGGTCGTCATCACCACGGTCCCGAGGAGCGCCCCGACGACCAAACCGATCACATCCATCGCACCCCTCCAGACCCGAGGTTCTAACGCCATGATACGCTAGTGTTACAGGATCGAGGAGGAGGAGCGATGAGCCGGTCTGAAGGGCTTCATCACGAACCGCTTCATCGAACGACGCACCAGGATCTCGCCCGACGGCCCGGCTCTTCCGACCTCGAGCTGCCGCGACACATCAGCGAGCAGGACCGGGTGCGCTTCCGTTCGTACCTCGGAGAGATCTTCACCGCGCTCGGGATGGACCTCGAGACCGCGAGCACCGAGCGGACGCCGGAGCGATACCTCGACGCGATGATCGACGCGACGACTGGATACGAAGGCGATCCGAAGCTCCTAACCGCGTTCCCGACCGAGTGTCGAGGCGGGCCCGACTGTCATCTCAGCCAGGTGATCGAGGGCCCGATCTCCTTCTGGTCGCTCTGTGAGCACCACGCGCTTCCGTTCTTCGGGGTGGCTCACGTCGGCTACGTCGCGCACGAGCAGATCATCGGGATCTCGAAGTTGACGAGGCTGGTCCGCGTCTACGCCCAGCGGTTCACGGTTCAGGAACGGATCGGACAGCAGGTCGCCGACACGATGCTCGAGCTGCTGACCCCGCACGCGATCGCCGTTCATCTCGAGGCGCAGCACCTCTGTACGCAGATGCGCGGCGTGCGCGAGGAAGCGTCGCACACGAGGACGTCGTTCTGGAGAGGCTCGTACGAGACCGAGCCTGAGATGCGTCGCGAGTTCCTCCAGGCGGTCGACGCCAACCGGTGATGAGCGCGGAGCGGTTCGGCGGTTTCGACGTCCTGTTCGACTCCTCCTCGGGGGAGGTGCTGACGTCGGGCGATGACGCGATCGAGCGACTCCATGGCGGCCCTGTTCGGCTTGCCTCAGACGGTGTCTATGCGAACTTCGTGGCGTCGCTCGATGGTGTCGCGGCGCTCAGGGACCGATCCCGGTCCTCGGCAGACATCAGCCGCGGCCACGTCGGGGACCGGTTCATGATGGGCGTGCTCCGCGCGTGCGCGGACGCGATCGTGGTGGGTGCGGGAACGGTCCGTGCGCACCCGGACGGCCGGTGGACCCCGGGTGCGGCGTATCCGGCGGGAGCGGACGACCTTCGCGCGTTGCGTCGCTCTCTGGGTGTGGCCGGACATCCGCGGCTCGTCGTCGTGTCAGGTGGTGGCGATCTCGGTCCCGCGCACCCCGGCATCGTCGACGCGCTCGTCGTCACGACGGGGCGCGGGGCGCGAACGGTTCCCGCGGGACACGAGGCGCAGTTCGAGCTCGCGGTCGTCGCAGGGGACGACGTCGAGGTGGCGGATCTCCTAGGGATACTCCGGAGTCGCGGATATCGACGCATCTTGACCGAGGGCGGACCTCGGCTGATGGGTCAGCTGTTGGGTGCGGACGCGATCGGCACGATGTTCCTCACGGTCTCGCCCGTCGTTGCGGGGCGAACCGACGATCGCGCTCGACCAGGCATGGTCGACGGTGTCGCGTTCGAACCCACCGGTTTCCGGGAGGCGACGCTGACGAGCGTCCGCCGCTCGCGGGACCACCTGTTCCTGCGGTACGAGCTGTCGGGCGCCAGCTAGCGCCGTCGCAGCTCCCGAGATGCGACTGCTCGTCCGACCACGGTTCGACGTCGCAGTTGCCGTCAGGCGTCTCGGACGACGCGGTACCGCAGGTGCGTCGCGTGCGAGCCCGCGACCTGGTCGACGATCTCGAGCGTGACGTGCTTCCCCATGTCGGCGAACGTGGGGACGCCCGCCCCGAACAGCACGGGCACGAGATGGATCGCGATCTCGTCCACGACGCCGGCCCGGAGGTAGTGCTGCGCCGTCGCCGCACCCATCACGCTGATGTCCTTGTCACCCGCCGTCTCGCGCGCCATCGCGAGCGCCGAGTCCACGTGCCGGCGGTGCGGTAGACGCTGTTCTCGAACGTCTCCGCGAGCGGCCGGTGCGTCCGCACGATGATCGGGACGCGCGCATCGCCCGTGGGCCCGCCGTCGCCCCCGTACGGGATCGACAGGTCGTACATGACGCGTCCGCAGATCACCGCGCCGAGCCCTTCGATCCCTCCTCGCTCTGCCTCACCCGATGGTTGGAGCCGTTCCGCGATCCTC
>DASPIF010000469.1:0-5489 GCA_035629255.1 Actinomycetota bacterium
TGCGGCGTCCCGATGCAGCGGAGTCGCGACGGGTGCGAGCACTGTCCACCGGTCCCGATCGCGAGCGCCCGTGCGCCCTTCCTGTTCGGCGGACCGGTGCGCCGCGCGGTGCACCGTCTGAAGTTCGCGGGGTGGCGCCCCGTCGCGGATGCTCTCGGGCGCGCGATGGCGGAGGTGCTCGACGCCGACGTCGAGCTCGTGACCTGGGTGCCGGTGTCCGATCGGCGCCGAGCCGCCCGCGGGTACGACCAGGCGCTCGCCCTGGCGCGCGTCGTGTCGGGACGGCGCCATCTGCCGCTCGGTCGGCTGCTGCGTCGCGTCGCGGATCCGCCCGTGTCCCAGGCCCGTCGCGGAGGAGCCGAGCGCCGGGTCGCGATGCGGGACTCGTTCGAGGTCGAGGGCGACGTTCCGCGCCGGGTGCTGCTCGTGGACGACGTCCTGACGACCGGGGCGACGGCGGGGGCGTGCGCGGAGCAGCTGGTGGCGGCGGGCGCTCGCGAGGTGGCGCTCCTCACGGCGGCCCGCGCTGCGTCCGGGGCCATGGCCGACCTATACTCGCGACGAGGGCTCGTGTCCGGGTCTGTGGTTGCCCGGGGAACGTCTCCCCGGTAGTCGATGCCAGCCGCGGGCGAAGCGACCCACGTAAGCCGACCCTTGGTCGGTGAGCATGGCGCGGTTTAGATGTCAGTCCTGCCCCGACGGCGGCGACGCCGACGGGAGAGGGTGCGAAGGCGCTCCACGTGGGCGCCGATCACCCCGGCAGGCGGGTGTGGGGTCAAAGACCAGGTCAGCCGGACGCGAGCTCCTTTCCCGTGGGAACGCCGGACCGGGGGAGGATCGATGGATCTGCACCTGATCGGCCGTGGCACCCGCATCACCGATGCGCTGCGCGAGGCCTCCGAGCACAAGCTGAGCCGTCTCGGACGCATGGAACCGCGTCTGTCTCGAGTGGATGTCGAGGTGATCGCCGAGCGGAACCCACGTCGAGGAGGTGCCCACCGCGTCGAGGTCATCGCCAGGGTCCCGCGGAAGGTCTTCCGCGCGCACGCCGAGGCGTCCGACGTCGAGGCGGCGCTGGACCTCGTCTCCGAGCGCCTCGAACGCCAGATCCGCGATCACCACGAGAAGAAGCGCGCACGTCTGCTGAACGGGGCCCGCAGGGCGGTAACATCCGCGCAGGTCCGAGGGGCTCCCGGCCCGCCGGAGGCGGAGTGAGCCGGGCCGCCGTACGGTGGGGGGACGCGTGAGCCAGGATCTCGAGCAAGCCGACCGGCTGCGCATCCTCGTCTGCGACGACCACGCGCTGTTCCGTCGTGGTCTCCAGATGGTCCTCGAGTCCGAGCCGGACCTCGAGCTCGTCGGCGAGGCGTCCGACGGCGAGGAGGTCGTCGCGCGTGCCCAGGAGCTCATGCCGGACGTGATCCTCATGGACGTCCGGATGCCGAAGAAATCCGGGATCGAGGCGGCGACCGAGATCAAGGACGCGCTCCCCCACGTCAAGATCCTGATGCTCACGATCTCCGACGAGGAGGCCGATCTCTACGAGGCGATCAAGGCGGGCGCCAGCGGCTACCTGCTGAAGGAGATCCCGATCGACGAGGTCGCCGACGCGATCCGCTCGGTGTGGGCGGGACAATCGCGGATCAGCCCCTCGATGGCGAGCAAGCTGCTGACGGAGTTCGCGGCGATCAGCAAGGCGAGCGAGGAGAAGCCACAGCTCGCGACGCCGAAGCTCACCGATCGCGAGATGGAGGTCCTCCAGCTCGTCGCGCAGGGCCTCAACAACCGGGACATCGCCAAGCAGCTCTTCATCTCGGAGAACACCGTCAAGAACCACATCCGGAACATCCTCGAGAAGCTGCACCTGCACTCGCGCATGGAGGCCGTCGTGTACGCCGTGCGCGAGAAGATGATCGAGATCAGCTAGAGGCGTGAGCGTCCACGCCGACGCGCCGGCACCCCCCATCCTCGACCCCGCGGCCCGAGATGCTGCCGTTCGCCGGAACACGTTCCTGCTCGCCGGCGCCCAGGGGCTGGTGTCGACGACGTTCTCGGTCCTGCTGATCGTGGGCAGCGTCGCGGCCGCCGACCTCGCGGGGCGTGACGGCATCGTCGGCGTCGTCAACGCGGGGTATTTCCTGGCGGCGGCGGGCGGGGCGATGGTGTTCGGACGATCGATGGACCGCTACGGCCGTCGCGCAGGGCTCGTCGTCTCGTATCTAACGGTGGCCCTCGCGGGCATCGGATGCGGGGCCGCGATCGCCGCAGGATCCCTTCCGGCCTTGCTCGTCTTCACGACGCTGTTCGGGTTCTCGTTCGGGGGCACGAACCTCGCTCGGGGGGCGGTCGCCGACATGTACCCGGCGGAGCGGCGCGGACGTGCCGTCGGGATCGTCCTCGCCGTCGGCACCCTCGGCGCCGTGGGGAGCCCGTTCCTCGTGGCGTTCCTCCGCTCGTGGTCCGAGCGAGAGGCGCTCGATCCGCTCGTCGTCCCGTGGATCCTCGTTCCGATCGCGGCGGTCGGGGCGCTCGCGTGTGCGCTCGCGCTGCGTCCGGATCCGCGGGCGCTCGCGGTCCGCGATCATGCCGCCGCCTGTCACGTCCGACGGGCGCCGAGCGAGCTCCTGGCCTCGCCCGCGATCCGGACGGCCGTCGTGACCGCCGCGATCGGTCAGATGGCGATGGTCGCCGTGATGGGTGTGACGCCCGTGGCGCTCGAGCACCATCACTCGAGCCCGACGGTGATCTCGACGGTCATCAGCGTGCACGTCTTCGGGATGTGGGGGCTCTCGCCGTTGATCGGCGTCGCGCTCGATCGGATCGGGCGCCGCCCGGTGCTCCTCGCGGGCGGCATCATCAGCGTCGCGGGCGCCGTGCTCGCCGGGACCGATGCGGGAGCGGCGGTGGTCGGGATCGGTCTGTTCGCGATCGGGCTCGGTTGGTCGGCGACCTTCCTCGGTGCGACCGCCGTCGTGAGCGACGCGACGCAGCCGAGCGAGCGCGCGGGCGCGCTCGGCTTCACCGACCTCGTGATCAGCCTGAGCAGCGGCGCCGCGGGCCTGGTCGGCGGCTTCGTGTTCGAGGGGGCGGGGATGCGCGTCCTCGGGTTCGGCGTGGCGACCGTCGTGCTCCTGGTCGTCGTGGCGGTGGCGCGGATGCGAGAGACCGTCAGGCCCGCCGCGGGCTAGGCGGTCCCACCGAACACCTCCGGTACCATTGGTCGTTCCCCCGTCCGGCACCCGAGAAGGCGTGGAAGGACAGACGGCGTGGTCATCCAGAAGATCGCGACGATCGGCGAGGGCCGCAAGCTCAAGCAGCTCGAGAACCTCGTCGGCGTCGTCAACACGTACGAGCCCGAGGTCGAGGATCTCTCCGACGAGGACCTGCGCGGCAAGACGTTCGAGTTCAAGCAGCGGCTCGCCGACGGGGAGGCGCTGGACGACATCCTGCCCGAGGCCTTCGCGTGCGTCCGCGAGGCGGCGCGCCGGACGATCGGGCAGCGACACTTCGACGTCCAGATCCTGGGTGGCGCCGTCCTGCACCAGGGCAAGATCGCCGAGATGAAGACCGGTGAGGGCAAGACCCTCACCTCCACGCTGCCGGCCTATCTGAACGCGCTCGCCGGCCGGGGCGTCCATGTCGTGACCGTGAACGACTACCTCGCCAAGCGCGACTCCGAATGGATGGGCGGGATCTTCCGCGCGCTCGGCGTCTCGGTCGGCCTGATCCAGTCGCAGATGCCGCCCGCCGAGCGACGCCCCGCCTACGACGCCGACATCACCTACGGCACGAACAACGAGTTCGGGTTCGACTACCTGCGCGACAACATGGCGATGCGGGCAGAGGACATGGTGCAGCAGCGGGGCCACCCGTTCGCGATCGTGGACGAGGTCGACTCGATCCTGATCGACGAGGCTCGGACGCCGCTGATCATCAGCGGCATGGTGGCCGACTCGGCGAAGTGGTACCAGACGTTCGCCCGGCTCGTGCCCCGTCTGCGGCGCGACGAGGACTACGAGGTCGACGAAGCGAAGAAGACGATCGCCGTGACGGAGACCGGCGTCACCAAGGTCGAGGAGGCCTTGAACCTCGACAACCTGTACGAGCACGTGCACACGCCACTGGTGCACCATCTCCAGAACGCCCTCCGGGCGAAGGAGCTCTACAAGCGTGACGTCGACTACCTGGTCTCGAACGGCGAGGTCAAGATCGTCGACGAGTTCACCGGACGCGTGCTCGAGGGACGGCGCTACTCGGAGGGACTGCACCAGGCGATCGAGGCCAAAGAGGGCGTGAGGATCAAGGAGGAGAACCAGACCCTCGCGACGATCACGATCCAGAACTACTTCAAGATGTACGACAAGCTCGCCGGCATGACGGGAACGGCGAAGACGCAGCTCACCGAGTTCCAGTCGGTCTACCAGCTGGACGTCGTCGAGATCCCGACGAACCGGCAGATGATCCGTGCCGACGAGCAGGACCTGATCTTCAAGAACGAAGAAGCGAAGTGGAACGCCGTCGTCGAGGATCTCGTCGAGCGGCACGAGCAGGGACAGCCGTGCCTCGTCGGCACCGTGTCGATCGAGAAGTCCGAGAAGCTGTCGACGCTGCTGAACCGCCGCGGCGTCCCGCACTCGGTCCTGAACGCCAAGAACCACGAGAAGGAGGCGACGATCGTCGCCCAGGCCGGGCGCGTCGGCGCCGTCACGGTCGCGACGAACATGGCCGGTCGAGGCGTCGACATCCTCCTCGGCGGCAACGCCGAGTACCTCGCCCGACAGGAGATGGCCGCGCGCGAGTTCGACAACGACCGGTACCTCCTGTTCGAGATGGACGACGAGGAGCGCGCGGAGTACGAGGCGGAGTACGACCCGATCTACCAGAAGCTCAAGACGCAGACCGACGCGGAGCACGACGAAGTCGTCGAGCTCGGTGGGCTGTACGTCCTCGGCACCGAGCGCCACGAGTCGCGTCGCATCGACAACCAGCTCCGAGGGCGGTCGGGACGTCAGGGCGACCCGGGGGAGTCCCGTTTCTACCTCTCGCTCGAGGACGACCTGATGAGGATGTTCGCGAGCGATCGCGTCGCGGGGATCATGGAACGTCTGAAGTGGCCCGACGACGAGCCGATCACCGCGAAGATGGTCAGCAAGGCCGTCGAGAGCGCGCAGCGGCAGATCGAAGAGCTCAACTTCGAGCGCCGCAAGAACGTCCTCAAGTACGACGACGTGATGAACACCCAGCGTCAGGTGATCTACGAGGAGCGCTCCAAGCTCCTCAAGGGCGAGGACTTCAAGGAGAACGCCCTGCGGATGGTGGATCACGTGATGCGCGCCACCGTGCAGCGTCTCGCCCCGGCCGAGACGTTCGAGGAGGAGTGGGATCTCGACCTGATCATCGCGGGGCTCGCCGAGATCTACCCGACGTCGGTCACGCGGGACGAGCTCGAGGAGATGGTCGGGTCCGCCGAGCTCGAGGAGCGCGTCGTC
>DASPIF010000470.1:0-7047 GCA_035629255.1 Actinomycetota bacterium
CCGACGGTCGCACCCTCGTCCTCGAGCGCGCGCTCGACGCCCGCCCGGACGAGGCGCTTCTGGAGCGCCGCCACCGCCCGCGGGTCGTCGAGATCGGCCTCGGCGACCCACCGTTCGACGTTGCGCCCGACGACCCGGAACCGCTCGCCCTCGCGCCGGACGACGAACGCGGCTCGCGCGGGACGCAGCACGACGTACGGCTGGCGCACGGGCGCCGTCGCCTCGGCCTCCCGCGCGAGCGACGACAGACGTTCGCGGAGTCGATCCACCCCCTCGCCCGTCACGGCGGAGACCGCCAGCGCCCCCGCGCCGAGCATCGCCTGCACGTCGACGTCCGGCGCGAGATCGGTCTTCGTCCCGACGACGATGGCAGGGCGGTCCGCGAACGTAGCGTCGTACGCGAGGAGCTCGCGGCTCAGGACCTCGAGGTCCCCCGCCGGATCGGGCGCCGAAACGTCGACGACGTGGACGAACGCCCGACACCGGCTCACGTGCCGCAGGAACCGGTCGCCGAGCCCGCGTCCCTCGCTCGCGCCCTCGATCAGGCCGGGGATGTCCGCGATCACGAACCGGACGTCGTCCGCATCCGCGACGCCCACGTTCGGAGACAGCGTGGTGAACGGGTAGTTCGCGATCTTCGGCTTCGCGGCCGTCAGCGACGCGAGCAGCGTCGACTTGCCGGCGTTCGGCAGCCCCACCAGCCCCACGTCCGCGACGAGCCGGAGCTCGACCCTGAGGCGTCGCTCCTCGCCGAGCTCACCTGCCTCCGCGTTGCGGGGCACGCGGTTGCGAGCGCTCACCAAGGACGCGTTCCCCCTCCCCCCGCGGCCGCCGCGGGCGACGACCGCGCGCGAGCCCACGCCGACGAGGTCGGCCAGCACGCCGTTCTCGTCCTCGACGCGCGTGCCGTCGGGGACGGCGACCACGAGGTCCTGGCCCGCGGCCCCGCCGCGACGCGCCTTGCCACCGGCTCCGCCGTCGGCCGCCCGCTGATGCGGATGGTCGGCGAGCCACGACAGGTCGCGCGCCCGCGACGACACCTCGAACACGACGTCGCCACCCGATCCCCCGTCACCGCCGTCGGGACCGCCCCGCGGCTTGTACGGCTCGCGGAGCATCGCCGACGATCCGTCCCCGCCACGCCCGCCGCGCGCGAAGACCGTCACCTCGTCGACGAACGCCATGCGGCGCATCGTCCCACAGGCCCCGGCCGAACCGGCATGATGGGGAACGTGCCTGCTCCGATCACCGTCTGGGCCGTCGACGTCGGCCCTTCCTCCGCGCTGGAGGAGATCAAGGGGTCGCTCTCACTGACCAGCGACGCGCTCGTCTTCACGCCACGCGACGAGGGTCGTCCCGAGCGAAGGATCGCGCTCGCAGGGGTCGCGAAGGTGCGTCGACTCCGGGGCTCCCCGGTGCTGCTCGTCACGGGGGGCACCGTCGGGGAACCCGAGCGGACGGCGTTCTACTTCGTCCAGCCCCCACCGCTGGAGCGTCCGGACACGCCCGAACGCCCGACACCGTTCGGGGTGGGCCGGAACACGCGGCGCAAGGTGCGACGGCAGAACGTCAGCTACCTCGGGCTGTGGAACAAGGAGAAGAAGGCGCTACTGGTGGAGTGGGAGCGCCAGGTCCGGCGCGCCGTCAGCGCCGCGCGCTAGGCCGGCTCAGGCGTTCGCGTCGGCCGGAACGTCGATCGAGGCGAACTTGCGCCCCCTCGACTCGTGGAAGCGGACGACGCCGGCCGCCGTCGCGAACAAGGTGTCGTCGCCGCCCTTGCCGACGCCGCGCCCCGGGTGGATCTTGGTGCCGCGCTGGCGCACGATGATCGAGCCGGCGGTCACCTCCTGGCCGCCGAACGCCTTGACGCCGAGCCGCTTGGACTCGGAGTCGCGCCCGTTCCGGGACGAACCGCCGCCCTTCTTGTGTGCCATGGCTCTCGAGGCTACCAGCCGAGCTGCCGGGCGCGGCTCACGCCTCGCCGGCGGCCTCCGGGGCGCCCTCGTCGTCCTTCACGGTCGTCTTCGCGGCGGCCTTGCGCTGCGTCGGGAGCTTGATGTCGCCGATCTCGACGAGCGTGAGCATCTGCCGGTGTCCGGCGCGGCGCGAGTATCCGCTCTTGTTCTTGTACTTGAAGACGTGGACCTTCTCGCCCTTCTGCTCGCCGAGCAGCTTCGCCGTCACCGTCGCCCGCTCCGCCTCTTTCCCGACGTGCGTCGCGCCGTCGTCGTCGACGACGAGCAGCGGCTGGAAGGTGACGGTGTCGCCGTCGGCCTTGATGACCTCGACCTCGATGATGTCGCCGGGCTTGACCTTGTGCTGCTTGCCGCCCGAGCGGATGACCGCGTACATGGTGAGCTCCTTCTCGTGGGCCTACCGCTTCGTTGCTCGAGGCCCGTTCTCTGTCGGTCAGTTGACGTCGTAGGTGAGGAGGACGCCTCGGCCCTCACAGGTCGGGCACGTCTCCGAGAACGACTCCAGGAGTCCACCAGACACCCGCTTGCGCGTCACCTCGAGCAACCCGAGCGGGCTGATGTCGAAGACCTGGCTCCTCGTCTTGTCCTGCGCCATCGCGAGATTGATCTCGTCGATGACCTTGCGCTTGTTCTGCTCGAGGAGCATGTCGATGAAGTCGATCACGATCATCCCGCCGATGTCGCGGAGCCGGAGCTGACGGGCCACCTCCCGGGCGGCCTCGAGGTTCGTGTTCACGACCGTCTCCTCGAGGTTCGTCTTGCCGACGGACTTGCCGGTGTTGACATCGATCACCGTGAGCGCCTCGGTCCGGTCGATCACGAGGTACCCGCCCGAGGGCAGCCAGACCTTGCGGTCGAGGCCCTTGTGGATCTGCTCGATGACGTGGAACTCCTCGAACGCCGAGAGCTTGCCCTGGTGGAGGCGAACCTTCGACAGGACGTCGGGCGCGATGTCGCTGAGGTACTCGGTGATGAGCGAGTGGATCCGCGGCGAGTCGGTGACGAGCTCGCGGTACTCCTCGTCGGTGAAGAGGTCGCGGACCACCCGGAGCGTGAGCTCGGGCTCCTCGTACAGGACCGCCGGCGCCTTGGCCTTCTTCGAGCGCTTCTCGATGTCGCCCCACGTCGCGACGAGGCGGTTCAGGTCGTCGGTGAGGGCCTCCTCGCTCGCGCCCTCGGCCGCCGTCCGCACGATCAGGCCGTGCTCGTCGGGCTTGATCTTCTTGTAGATCGTCTTCAGACGCTTGCGCTCGGCCTCGGGGAGCCGCCGGCTGATGCCGGTGACGCCGGAGTTCGGCGCCAGGACGAGGTACCGCCCTGGCAGCGAGATCTGCGCCGTGAGCCGGGCGCCCTTGCCACCGATCGGATCCTTCGTGACCTGGACGAGGACCGACTGTCCGCTCTTCAGCGCGCGCTCGATCCGCGGCGCCGAGCCCTCCAGGTCCTCGGGCGACCAGTTGACCTCACCGGCGTACAGGACCGCGTTGCGACCGCGGCCGACGTCGACGAACGCGGCTTCCATCCCCGGGAGGACGTTCTGCACGCGACCGAGGTAGACGTTCCCCACCATCGAGTGCGCGCCCTGTCGCGTGACGTAGTGCTGGACGAGATCGCGACCCTCGAGCACCGCGATCTGATCGCGGTCGCCGTGCTCGGTCACGACCATCAGCTTGTCGGTGACCCGTTCGACGGGGATCGCGACGTCGCGGCGTCGGCGGACCTGACGGCTCTGCCGCTGCCGCTTCAGCCTCGTCGACGCCGGGCGGTCGCCCTCGCCGTCCGGGGTCGCGGCGGTTCGGCGCGTTCGCGTCCTCGTCGGCGTCGCAGCCGTCGAGCGCCGCGTACGCGTCGTCGCCGCGCGCGCCGGCTTCTCCGTTGGCTCGGTCGCGTCGGTGTCGGCGTCCTTTGTCGTCGCATCTTCGCTCGTCGGCTTCGAGCGGCTCCGTCCGCGACCGCCGCGGCGGCGGCGGGCGGGGGTCACCGCGCGGTCTCCGTCGCTCGTCGCTTCGTCGCCACCGTCCTCCGTAGGTGGAGCGTCCGACGAGGTGCCGGTCTCCGCCGACGCCGCGGATCGCTGCGCCGACGTGGGCCGGCGGCGTCGCGGCGCCGGCGATCCGGAGGCCTGCGTTGCAGAGTCGCGATCGCCTGCGTCGTCCCGATCGCCGGACTCGGCGTCGACGTCGTCGGACGGCGTCGTGGTCCCGGACGAGGATCGTCCTCGCCCCCGACCACCGCGGCGGCGACGACGGCGCGCGGGGGACGGGGCGCTCGAGCCCTCGCCGTCGAACGATGGCGCGTCTGCCGCCACCAGGTCCTCGTTGCCGAGGCGCCCGGTCTCGCCCGGTTGCGCGTCCAGATCGACCTCGGCGTCTGCCGACGTGTCGCTGGTCGCCCCGGATCCGGTGCCTCGGCCTCGTCCGCCACGTCCGCGTCCGCCGCGGCGCCGTCGACGCGGCGCCGTCGTGGCGGTGGAAGGCGCGTCGCCGTTCACGCCCGTATCGCCGTCCACGGCGCTCGGACCCTCGCTCGTACCTTCGACGGCGGTCGGGGTGGTCTCGTCGGTCATCGTTGCTCCCTTCGGTCGGGCCGAGGGGCGATGACGGGACCACCGGAGGATGTGACCTCGGTACCGCGCGAAGGCGACATCGAGGTACGTGCGATGAGCGGGAGCGGGGCGAACCTACGCTCGCCGGGCCCCGGTTGCGCTTGGTTGCGCACGCAGGAAACCCTATCCTCGGCGGTTGCGCGCCACGGGCTCTCGAGCGGCCGTTTCGGCCTCGGAGCTCGCGAGGCGGCGCCTCGCCTCCTCGTACCCCGCCGGTCGTGATCGCGGCCCTCGTGGCCGCGCGCCCGGCGAGCAAACCTGCAGGCAGGATAGCAACGCCGAGGCTTTCCGCCGTGGAGGTTCGATCGACGAACGCGAAGGAGCGACCTCGACGTCTCCCCTGACGACGCAGACGGAGCCGCGGCACGTGGCGACCGTTCTCGGAACGGTCTAGCCCCATCTGGCTACGGCCGTGTGGCCGCCACGTCGCGCGAAACGCCTACGCGCCTGATGGAGTCGGGCGCCGGGGCGGGGCAGACTAGGCCCCGAGATGACAGCCGCGGTCCTTCCCCCCCGGTCCTCCGACGGCACCCGCCGTGTGCGGGTCCTCGTCGTCGATGACAACGCCGGCTTCCGAGAGTCGCTCCTGTCCCTGCTCGACTCCGCCGACCTGTTCGTGATCGGCGAGGCGAGGACCGGGCTCGAGGCGCTCGATCTCGTTCCCGACCTCCGGCCGGACGTGGTCCTGATGGACGTCAACATGCCGGAGATGAACGGCATCGAGACGACGCGGATGCTCAAGGAGCGGTTCCCGGCGACCGGCGTGGTCGCCCTTTCGGGGCACGAGGACCAGGACATCGTCCGCGAGATGCTGGTCGCCGGCGCCTCGGGCTACGTGCTGAAGGATTCCGACGGCGACGAGATCCTGACCGCGATCATGCGCGCCGCGAGCGGGGGCGCGATGCTCTCGCCGAACGTCACGCCCCGCGTGATCGACGAGCTCACCGACGCGCTCGAGCGCGAACGGCGGCGGACGACCGAGCTCGAGGCCGCGCAGGAGGCGCTCGTGGAGCGCGCGGCCCGTCGTCACGATCTCGTGGCGCGCCTGTCGCACGAGCTGCGCACACCCGTGACCGTGATCCTCGGGGTCGCCCAGTCGCTCTCCTCCGGCGCGATCCCGCCCGATCACCATCGCGAGCTCCTCGAGCGGTTGGTGACCAGGGCCCGCGATCTCGCGCGCCTCGTCGAGCGGTTCGAGCTGACGGTCGATGCCGGGTTCACCGAGCAGGTCGACATCGCGGAGGTCGCCGTCGAGGTCGCGTCTCACGACGAGCGCGTCGCGGTCCACGCCACCGACGTCCTGCCGCCGGCGCATGCGAACCGGGAGGTCGCACGGAGGGTGCTCGACGAGCTCGTGGACAACGCGCTTCGGTTCTCGCACGAGAAGTCGCCGGTGACGATCGACATCGCGCTCGGCGTCGGCCGGATCGAGGTCCGCGTGCACGACGCGGGACAGGGGATCCACGATCACGAGCGCGAGCGCATCTTCGGACCCCTCGAGCAGCTCGAAGAACTGAACGTCCGGGTCCATCAGGGGCCGGGGATGGGCCTCACGCTCGCCCGGACGGCCGCGCGCGCGATGGACGGGGACGTCGTCCTCGAGCGCTCGGACGCCGAGGGGTCCACGTTCCTGTGGACGATCGCGCTCCGCGAGTAGCCCCGAACGCCGGCGTCAGGTCAGACGGCGCATGTGCACGTTCAGCAGGAGTCCGATCGCGGCGCTGTTGATCAGCAGTGAGCTACCGCCGTAGCTGACGAACGGTAAGGGGATGCCCGTGATCGGCATGATCCCGATCGTCATCCCGATGTTCACGAAGATCTGCAACGCGAACATCGAACCGATCCCCGCCGCGAGGTACGTGCCGAACGGATCCTTCGCGATCATCGCCGTGCGGAACGCTCTCCACAGCACGAGGCCGAACAGCCCGAGCAGCGAGATGGCGCCGACGAACCCGAACTCCTCGCCGACGACCGTGAAGATGAAGTCCGTGTGCTGCTCCGGGACGAAGTCGAGGTTCGTCTGCGTCCCGTTCTTGTATCCGAGTCCTGTGAGTCCGCCCGACCCGATCGCGATCTCCGCCTGCTGGCGGTTGTAGTCGCGGTTCTGCGGGTCGCCCTCGGGGTCGAGGAAGCTCGTGAGACGGGCGATCTGGTACTCCTTCACCAGGCCCACCTGGAAGCCCGCGAAGATCAGGACGAGGGCGGTCAGGGCCAAGATCGCCAGGTACCGGCCGCGCGTCCCGGCCACGACCAGGATCCCGAACAGGATCGCGACGAAGACGATCGAGGTCCCGAGGTCCGGTTGGAGGAACACGATCACGCCGGGCAGGGCCGCGAGCCCGGTCGCGCGGAACACGTCCTCGAGGGTGAGGTCGCCTCGGATCTCGGAGAGGAACGCCGCGAGCATGCAGATCACCGAGATCTTCGCGATCTCCGACGGCGCGAGCTGGAATCCCGCGAACTCGA
>DASPIF010000471.1:0-2756 GCA_035629255.1 Actinomycetota bacterium
GGCGTCTTCAAGGGTCGCGTCGATTCGACCTCCGAGTGCGAGGGCGACCGGCGCGTCGTCCTGTTCAGGGTCCGGCCGGGCGAGGACAAGCGTGTCGGCTCCGACATGACGAGCGCCCGCGGCCGTTGGCGCATCGAGAAGGACAACGCGAACGGGACCTTCTACGTCAAGGTCCGGCGTGCCTCCTTGGCCGGCTACGGCACCACGCCCGGCGATCGGTGCGCGGGAGATCGCTCGCCCCGCATCAGGGTCTGAGCTGGACCCAGAGTTCCCCGCGACGGCGTCGCTGACGGGTCACCTGCTTCGTTGATGCCGTTCGGGCTTCCCCCGACGGAAGGAGCTCGCGCGATGGAACCGGATCGTTCCCGCGCCGTCCAACCGGACGTCCTCGAACGGACCCGCGCGGCGTACACGTCCGCCCCCGTCCTGGTGACGGGCGGAGCCTCCTTCATCGGCAGCCACCTCGTCGAGGCGCTCGTCGAGGTCGGTGCCGATGTCACCGTCGCCGACGATCTCAGCAGCGGGCGGCGCGAGCACCTGGCGAGCGTCGCCTCCGACATCCGGCTGCTCGAGGGCGACCTGCGCGACGCGGCGTTCGCCGGTCAGGCGGCCGCGGGATCGAGCGTGGTGTTCCACCTGGCCGCGATGCACGGCGGTCGTGGGTACATCGACACCCACCCGGTCGAGTGCATGAGCAACATGTCGCTCGACCACACGGTGTACGCCGCGGCCGCGGCCGCCGGAGCGAGCAAGATCGTGTTCGCGAGCTCGGCGTGCGTGTACCCGGTCACCCTGCAGGCCGACGCGGACGACCGGCTCCTGCTCCGCGAGGAGGACGCCGGGTTCGACGAGCCCGGCGGCGCGTTCGCGGACGGGGAGTACGGCTGGTACAAGCTGATGGGGGAGCTGCAGCTCCGCGCCTTCCACAAGCAGTTCGGGATCGACGCCATCGGCTGCCGCATCTTCACGGCGTACGGAGAGCGCGAGAACGAGAGCCACGCCGTCATCGCGCTGATCGCGAAGGCCCTCGCGCGGCTGGACCCGTATCCGATCTGGGGCGACGGCCGGCAGACGAGGAACTTCACCTACGTCGGCGACACGGCCGCCGGGATGCTCCTGGCCGGCGCGCTCCTGGACGGGTTCGAGGTCGTGAACGTCGGGACCTCCGAGCACGTCTCGATCGCGACCCTGATCGACCTGATCTTCGATCTCACGGGGTGGCGCCCGGACGAGATCGAGCGACAGCTCGACAAGCCCGTCGGCGTGCGCTCGAGGGCCGCGGACACGACGAGATGCGAGAAGCTCCTCGGGTGGCGCCCGGAGTTCGAGGTCGAGGACGGGATGCGGCGGACGATCGACTGGTACCGGGCGAACACGGCCCCCGAACGGCTGGCCGATCTCGAGTCGCTGCTGATGAGCCGATGAGCGAGCCCGCCTTCACCCCGGAGGCGTCCGAGACCACCCAGGCCGCGGAGCGACCGATCGACGTCCTGATGCCGGCGCACAACGAGGGCTCGTCGATCGGCGTCACGATCCGCGAGTTCCACGAGGTCGCGTCCGAGCGGCTGGGGATCGCCGTCCGCTTCGTGGTGGCCGAGGACGGCTCGACCGACGATACGTGCGACGTGATCCGCAGCGTCGGCGAGGATCTGCCGGTCGAGCTCCTGTCGTTCCCCGAGCGCAAGGGCTACTCGAAGGCGGTCGTGGACGGGTTCCGCGCGACGTCGGGTGACGTCGTGTGCTTCATCGACAGCGACGGCCAGCTCGATCCCGCGGACCTGCCGAGGCTGCTCCGACGGCTCGAGGGCCGGGACCTCGTCGTCGGGTACCGCGTCCACCGCAACGACACGATGCTGCGTCGCGCGATGTCCGGGGCCTTCAAGGCGCTGTACCGCATGCTGTTCCCGGTCCGGCTCCGCGACCCCTCCTGCCCGTACCTCGTGATCCGCCGCGACGCGCTCGAGCGCGTCCTCGAGGGCTCGCCGGGCATCCTGAAGCAGGGGTTCTGGTGGGAGTTCAACGCGCGGGCGGCCGCGCACCGGCTCGATGTCGCGGAGGTCCCGGTACGTCATCGGCGTCGGACCGCCGGCGAGACGCAGGTCTACCGGCTCGAGAAGATCCCGCGCATCGCCTACGAGCACATCCTCGGCCTGTTCGCCCTGCGACGGGAGCTGCAGCGTCTCGCATCCGCCTGACGCGCGGGCGGGCGGCGGGATGACGAGCACCACGGCGACCGAGGACGACGCACCCCCCGCCCCGAACGACGACGCAGGAGAGCACCTGTGGTCGCCGCTGCTCACGATCGCCGTCTCCGCGATCGTGATCTTCCTCCTTGGGATCTTCGTGTCGTCGCGACTCGCCTGGCCGGTCGCGTTCGCGCGGTCGGCCCTGCGGCTCGTGACGGAGCCGTCGATCGGCGGCCTGTGGCAGGTGCCGAGCGGTCTCGCGATCGCCCTGCCGGTGCTCGCGATCGTCGCCGTGCAGGGCTGGCTCGCGGCGAAGCTGTTGCTCGCCGGCTCGGATCTCGAACGGGACCTCGCGCTCGTCTCGGGCCTGGCGATCACGATCGCGATCTCGATCCTGGGGCTGGGCGGGACGCTCGCGCTCGTCGCCGGCCGTCTGGCGCGCCTCGAGCTCCTCGTCGTGTACGCGGCGACCGGGATCGGCCTCGGTTCCCTGACGTTGCGACGACGTGGGCTCGACGCCCGCACCCTGCGACGGCGCGGGCTGGACGCCGTGCTCGAACTCCGGCGCCG
>DASPIF010000472.1:0-3692 GCA_035629255.1 Actinomycetota bacterium
TGATTCCGCTGCTGCTCGCTCGGCAGATGTTCTTCCGCTCGAAGGCGCTGGAGGAGGCCCACGCAGAGCTGCAAGATCGCGAGCAGGTCCTCCGCGCGCTCTCGAACCGGATGGCCGAGGAGCGGCAGGACGAGAGACAGCAGATCGCGGCGTTCCTCCACGACGATCTTGCGCAACTCTTGTTCCGACTCTCGATCCAGGTCGACGTGGCGCGGCGTCACCTGTCGTCGGGGAAGATCGACGAGACAGAGGGCATGCTCGCCGAGATCAAGGAGACGAAGAACCGAACGTCCGATCGGATCCGCGCGCTGATCCGCGACCTGCACAGGTCCCCTCTGGGACGAGCGGGTCTCGCGGAGGCCTTGCAGGGATTCATCGCGGAAGCGGGTCGAGAATCGGACGTGCGATTCCATACCGACGTCGACGAGGTCGAGCTCCCCGCGCCGATCGCCCTGCTGCTGTACCACATCGCCCGCGAGGGCGTGATGAACGCCCTCAAGCATGCCGAGGCGCGCAACCTGTGGGTGAGCGTCAAGCCCGACGGCGACGAGGTCACGATGGTCCTGCGCGACGACGGCGTCGGGTACGACACCTCGGCTCCCGAGCCCGAGGGACACTTCGGCCTCACGATGATGCGCGAGCGCGCGACGGTCGGTGGCGGGAGCTACACGGTCACGAGCACGCCGGGAGAAGGCACCACGATCACCGTTCGGTTCCCCACGTCGTGGCTGCAGGAAGCGACCGATCGGGACGCGAGGGAGTCGGTTCCGGCGGGCGATCGGGACGGTGCCGCCCCTGGTATCCCGGCCCGCTCGAGCTCGACGGCTGGCTCCGTCCCCGCATGACGCTCACGACGAGCCAGATCAGCCCCAGGTAGACGATCACGTCGCCGACACTGATCGCCTGCGACACCGGCGGAGGCACACCGATGACGTCGCCGAGCGGTCGCAACACATCGCCGTCGGTCTCGAGATGGTGCTTGTCGGCGCCGGCCTCCTGGAGATCCGCGAGCACGGCGTCCTGACCCGATGTCCGTAACGCCTCCTCGCTGACGGGCATCCCCCCGTTCGCGACGATGACCGCTGCGTTCAGCGCGAGGCCGAGCAGGATCAGCGGCATGCCGGGCATCCGCACGTTCCGAGCGGCGCACGTCAGCAGCAGCGTGTACGAGACGGCGAGCACGATCGTGCGGACGAGCAGGTCGGTGCCGTTCGCCCCCTCGGGGAGCGGGATGAACTGGACAGCCAGCCCCGCGATCGCGAGCCCCCACCACTCGATCCGTACGTGCTCGAATCCGCTCAGCCGGCCGCCCACGAGGAAGCCGATGAGGAAACCGACGACGATGACGGACGCGAACAGGATCATGTGGATGGAGCCCGAGGAGGGCGCCGGTCGATGCTCGCACGCGTTCGCCGGACGTGTCCAGCCGCCCCCGCCTGGGAACCCTCGCTAGCATCGCGAGATGGCGCGGATGGTGCCCTTCCCGATGCTGCCGACCGACAGCTCGGCCGAGCGGCGCCTCTACGAAGGGTTCCTCGAGCAGCTCGACGACGCGTACGTCGTGTACCACTCGGTGGATTGGGTCCTCGCCGGACGTGCCGGACCCGACGAAGGCGAGGCCGACTTCGTGATCGCCCATCCGGAGCTCGGGGTGCTGGCGCTCGAGGCGAAGGGCGGCGCCCTCGCGTACGACCCCGCGACCCGTCGATGGTCGCAGTCGGGCCGCAGTGGCACCCACCGGCTCGACGAGGACCCGTTCGCGCAGGCCAAGGGTGAGATGCATTCGCTGATGCGGATCCTCGACGCGCAGCCCGGATCCGAAGGCTGGCGGCCGTCGTACGGCTTCGGCGTCGCGATGCCCGATGGACGGTACGACCGCGAAGCGCACCCGGGCGCGCCGGCCGAGATCGTGATCGATCGCGACGACCTCCACCGACTCGCGGAACGCGTCCCCGAGATCTTCGATCACTGGTCGCGTCCGGGCCGCCGGTTCGGGGCGGACGGGATGGAGGCGCTCGCGTTCGCCCTCGGGTACCGGGTCGAGGTCCGGACCCCGCTCAGCGTCAGGTTCGACGAGGAAGATCGCAAGATCGTCGAGCTGACGCAGGACCAGGCGTGGGTCCTCTCGTTCGTCGCGAACCGGCGGCGAGCCGCGGTGACGGGCCCCGCGGGATCGGGCAAGACGCTGTTGGCGATCCAGATCGCGAAGCGGCTGGCAGCGAAGGCGCAGCGAACGTTGTTGACCTGTTTCAACAAGCGTCTCGCCGACCACCTCCGCGAAGCGGTGGGGGTGGTCGACGGCCTCGACGTCGCGCACTTCCACCAGCTGTGCGTCGACGTCGCGACCGAGGCGGGCGTCGAGTTGCGGGCGGCGACGTTCGAAGCAGGGTCGCCGTACTTCGAGCACGAGCTGCCCGAGGCGCTCGCGGAGGCGGCGTCGCGTCTCGGACCCCGCTACGACGCGGTCGTCGTCGACGAGGGGCAGGACTTCCGCGAGTGGTGGTGGCCGTCGTTGCTCTCGCTGCACCGCGAGCCGGATGACGGTCCCCTGTACGTGTTCGCCGACGACTGCCAGAACCTGTACGGGGGCGAGCTTCCGATCGCCGAGGAGGATCGCATCGGGCCGATCGCGCACAACCTGCGGAACACGCAGCAGATCGCCGAGTTCGTCTCCGTCTTCTACGACGGCGACGAGCATCCCGCCAGCCTCGGCCCGTCCGGCCGGCCCGTCGAGATCCTCGGGTACGACGGCGACGCCGAGCTGCTCGCGCTGACGGCGACGGTGCTGCGCAACCTCGTCGGGCAGGAGCGCGTCCCGCTGTCCGACGTCGCCCTGCTCACACCGTCGGGTGACGGCAAGAGCCGGCTCCGCGCCAACCGGGAGATCGCGGGGTACCGGCTGTCGAGCGTCGTCGAGGAGGGCACGCTGCTCGCGACGAGCGTCCATGCGTTCAAGGGACTCGAGCGACCCGTGGTGATCCTCGCGGAGCTCGGCGACAAGCACGAGGACGACCTCGCCCGTTACCTCTACGTGGGCGCGTCGCGGGCGAGGAACCACTTGATCGTCCTCGCATCCGAGGCCGTCGCGCGCGAGCTGCGGCGGCTGGCGAGCACCACCGGTCCCTGACGCGATCGCGTTGCCGACCCGGCCGTTCGAGAGGTCGCTGCTACGGTGGCTGACGTGCGTGATCTCGGATACTTCGGCCCCGATTCGGTCTCGTGGAAGGTCCACCGCGAGGTCACGGTGCTGTTCGGCGGGGCGCGCGCCGTCCTGATGCAGGCCGCGCATCCGCTGGTGATCGCCGGCGCCCGCGAGACCGGGTTCTACGAACGGAACCCGTGGCGACGGCTCCAACGGACGTTGATCTTGACGTACACGATCACGTTCGGGACGAAGTCGGAGGCCGACGCGGCCGCCGCTCGCATCAACGACGTCCACACGAGGATCAAGGGCGTAGATCCCGTCACCGGGGCGCCGTACGACGCGCTCGATCCGCACCTGCTCCTGTACGTGCACGCGTGCTTGATCGACAGCGCCCTCCTGTTCGAGGAGCTCACGGTCGGCCGGCTCGACGACGCTGGCCGCGAGCGCTTCCACGACGAGCAGAAGCTGCCGGCGGAGATGGTGCTCGTTCCGCGCGATCTGATCCCGCCGACGGTCGCCGATCTCCGTGCCTACCTGCGTGACGTCG